>JASLIY010000346.1 GCA_030152675.1 Acinetobacter sp. | reverse complement strand
GTATTGGCGGCATCGTGGCGATGGCGGATCTGTACCAACGTGCAACCCCAGAAGCCATTCCTGAAACCGTCAAGAAAGTCTCACGCTTGGCCACGGTTGATATGCGGGTTGACTATTTATCTCCGGGGCGCGGTGCGTACTTTATTGCCAAAGCGGAAACCCTAAGACTGGGTCGTAAGGGCTGCACCATGCGCATGACCATGGTCAATGACGAAGGCAAGGCCATCGCCACCGCAATTGCTTCCTATGCCTATTGATCTGTTTAAATCGAAGCATCACTCCGATGCTGCTGATCTTTGATTTGATCCCCATCAAATAACTGCATCACCGATAAAACCCATGAATTTTTTATGGGTTTTTTTGTGCACGTCAGCAAGAGCAGCTTGCGTTTAATTGTTGAACAAGTGCGATGTTTATTTAAAAAAAGTGCATTTGATTCAAAGTGCAAAATTGACTTTTTAATTCTCATATCGTGATTTTAAATGTAAACTAAGTCGATACAAACATCAAAAATAATGACTCAAACATATCATTCACCTCAGCCATCATCGTCACCAGTTTCGTCCCGATATTCGCCGGCGCTCAGGGGAGGCTGACGGCCGCTGTGTCGTTCTGGATGCCGTAGTGAATATATGTCATGTCGATCTAGACTAGGAATATGTGATGACAGACGATCAAGCACAGCAAAACCCTGAAACACCGTCCGATCAATCCGCTCAGGGCAGCATGCAGCAGAAAAGAAAAAAATACCTCAGCATCGTTGCCGTTATGGTTATTCTCGGTGCCGTGATCTATCTGCTCTGGCACTTCGTGTTTGGCCAATCGGTGAATACTGACAACGCCTATGTCGGTGCCGATACGGCACAGATTACCTCGATGGTCACCGGGCAGGTGGCAGCAGTCAAGGTCAGTGATACGCAACAGGTCAAGCAAGGTGATGTCTTGGTGCTGATCAATCAAGAGGATGCGAAAATTGCCTTGGCTCAAGCCGAAGCCGAGCTGGCCAAAGCCAAACGTCAATACAGTCAAAGCTTTGCCAATAGTGATGCACTCAATTCACAAGTCTTGGTCAGTGGCGATGATATCCAAAGTGCCAAGGCACAAGTGGCGCAAGCCCAAGTCAATGTCGAACGCATGCAAGATGAGTTGAATCGTCGGGTTCAGTTGGATCGTTCTGGCGCGATTTCTAAGGAAGAATTGGCCACAGCCAAAAGTGCCTTCAATAGCGCCAAAGCCAATCTCGATGTGGCTCAAGCTGGACTGGCTCAAGCCCAATCTAAGCGCCAAGCCGCGCAAAGTAACTTGGAGGCCAATCAAGCCTTGATCAAAGGTGCAGATCAATCCACTGCACCGGATGTATTGGTGGCACAGGCCAAAGTCGATCAAGCCAAACTGGACTTACAACGTACAGAGATTCGCGCACCTTTTGATGGTGTGGTGACCAATCGTAATATTCAAGTCGGACAACGTGTGGCACCAGGCGCAGCGATGATGTTGATCGTTCCGACGGCCAATATGTATGTGGATGCCAACTTTAAAGAAAGTCAGTTGGAGAACGTCCGTGTCGGTCAGCGTGCAACCTTGACCTCGGATCTTTATGGCAAAGCCGTGGAATATCACGGCACTGTTGTCGGTTTCTCTGGCGGGACTGGGGCTGCATTTGCCTTGATTCCAGCACAGAATGCCACTGGAAACTGGATCAAAGTGGTTCAGCGCCTGCCAGTACGGATTCAACTTGATCCAAAACAGTTACAACAGCACCCGCTACGGGTCGGCCTCTCCATGGATGCCACAATCGACTTATCTTCGCATGATGCGGCAGCGATCGATTCGTCTTTAGAGCAAGTGTCTTCGACCCCGATGTCCTCGAAGTAAACGCTTATGAATAATTCAGCGATTTATGGCGACTTAAAAGGCGGCAAACTGGTGCTGGCGGCCTTTGTCTTGGCTTTGGCAAACTTTATGGTGGTGCTGGATATGACCATTGCCAATGTCTCTGTGCCACATATTACCGGTAGTCTTGCCGTGTCGAGTTCGCAAGGCACTTGGGTGATCACCTCCTATGCGGTCGCCGAAGCCATCTGCGTACCACTGACCGGTTGGTTGGCCTCGCGCTTTGGGGCGGTGCGGGTGTTTGGAACCTGCCTGATCGGCTTTACGCTATTTTCTATTCTCTGTGGTTTGTCTTCGAGTTTGACCATGTTGGTGATCTGTCGTATCGGACAGGGTTTGTTTGGCGGGCCGATCATGCCACTCAGTCAAACTTTGTTAATGCGCATTTTCCCTCCAGAGAAACATGCCCAAGCCATGGGGATTTGGGCCATGACCACGGTGATCGGTCCGATCTTGGGGCCAATTTTAGGGGGCTCGATCAGTGACAATCTCTCTTGGCACTGGATTTTCTTTATTAATATTCCGGTTGGGATTTTCTGTGCTGTCGCGGCACTGCGCTTACTCAAGCCAGCGGAGACCGCAATCGAACGCTTAAAAATCGACAGTATCGGCTTGGCCTTGTTGATCCTCTGGATTGGCGCACTGCAGTTGGTGTTGGACTTGGGCCATGATCATGACTGGTTTAACAGTTCACTGATCGTCAGCTTGTCGCTGATCGCCGTGATTGGGTTTGTGGTGTTTATGATCTGGGAATACACCGAAGAACATCCGATCGTGAATATCAAGATCTTTCGTTACCGTGGATTTAGCGTGGCGACATTTTCATTGGCGATTGCTTTTGGTGCGTTCTTCGGCAGTATCGTGTTGATTCCGCAGTGGCTGCAAATCAATTTGGGCTATACCGCCACATGGGCGGGTTATCTCACGGCCACGATGGGGTTTGGGAGTTTGACCATGTCACCATTGGTGGCGAAGTTGAGCACCAAATATGATCAACGGGCGCTGGCATGTTTTGGTTTGGTGGTTTTGGCTGGGGTGACGTTGATGCGGGCATTTTGGACCACGGATGCGGACTTTATGGCCTTGGCTTGGCCGCAAATTATCCAAGGTTTCGCCGTGCCATTTTTCTTTATTCCATTGACCAATATGGCTTTGGCCTCTGTCCGTCCCGAGGAGATCGCTTCTGCAGCGGGTTTGATGAACTTTCTGCGTACCATGGCTGGGGCGATTGGTGCTTCGATTGCGGTGACCTTGTGGGATGACCATGCCAAGTTGGCACGCAGTGAAATGGTCTCCACGATGCATATCGAAGACAGTCAAAACAAGTTGGTGGCGACCGGTATGAGTCCCGAAACCGCATTGTCTGCGATTTCGAGAATGGTTGATAAAGAGGCATTAACCATGTCGGTCAATCATGTGTTTATGATCTTTGCCTTGCTGTTTTTATTGGCAGGGCTGTTGATTTGGCTATGCCCAAAACCCAAAACTCAGGTTGGTTTAGATCAGATGCACTAAGCTGCTTCACTCTTCATCTTGTGCAGCCAGATGCGAATCTTAAACGGATTCGGATCTGGCTCTTTTTAATGCGGCTGCCCATTCGCTGAGTCGCGCTTGGCGTTGGTCACTACTCATCTGCGGTTCAAAGGCTCGATCGAGCTGCCATGATTGGCTGATATCATCCAAACTAGAAAATACCCCAGCACTCAATCCGGCCATGGCTGCGGCGCCCCATGCGGTGGACTCTAACAGCTTAGGTCTCAATACCGGTACATTGAGAATATCGGCTTGAAACTGCATCAACATATCATTTTGACTGGCCCCGCCATCGACGCGCAGTTGTTGCAAGGGACGGGAAATATCAGACTGCATCGCCATCAAAACATCAGAGACTTGAAACGCGATTGCCTCAAGTGCAGCACGTGCGATATGGGCTTTATGCGTACCCCGTGAC
>JASLIY010000244.1 GCA_030152675.1 Acinetobacter sp. | reverse complement strand
GCTCACGCCAAAGGGCAAGCCATCTTCACGAAAGCCTGCTGGCAGGGCTAAGGCGCTCAGATCGGCCAAGTTGGTGAAGTTGGTATAACGACCAAAATGCGCGTTATATTCAATCGGATGCATTGCCATATCCGCGATACGGTGGATGGTGGGCGAAGTCGGCACGATCAAGGCATCAAAACCCGCCAAGCTGTCTTGAATTTGACGCGTGAGCGCTTGTTTTAGATATTCCGCCTGATAAGCATCAACCGCACTATACGACTTGCCCTGTTGGATAATCTGCAACACCGTCGGATCAAAATCCTGCGGCGCATCATTCAAATAGGCTTGTACCGCTGCGGTACGTTCAGCAACCCAACTGCCCTGATAGAGCTGTGCGGCAAGCTGATCAAAGGTACTAAAATCAATCGGCACCAGTTCAGCACCCAAGAACTGTAGCTTTTGCAGCGCCTTTGAAAATGCAGCTTCAGCCTGAAGATCACCAAAGAATTCCAGTTGCTCTGGCACAGCAAACTTGAGCTGTGCGGAAAATCTTGCCGGCGCGGTGCAAGGGTCTTTTCTGGAATAACTGTCTTTGTCGTCATAGCCTGCAGCCACATCTGCTACAGCCGCAGCATCTGCCACGCTCAAGGCAAAGATCGACACACAATCAATGCTTTTACAGGCAGGAAATACCCCATGATTGGAGATACGGCCTTTGGTGGGTTTGAGTCCAATGATATTGTTAAAGGCCGCGGGAACACGCCCTGACCCAGCAGTATCAGTGCCGAGCGAAAAGGGTAACAGTCCGCGTGCGACCACACTGGCCGAGCCTGAACTCGAACCACCGCTGACATAGTCGGGATCAAAACTATTCGGCACGATACCAAAGGGAGAACGCGTACCGACCAAGCCTGTGGCAAACTGATCTAGATTGGTTTTCCCGACCACGATCGCCCCTGCCGCCTTGAAGCGTTGTACCACTTCGGCATCTTGTTGCGCGATGGCGGTTCGCGGTGCATAAGCCGCAGTGGTGGCAAAACCCGCGGCGTCGATATTGTCCTTGACTGCGAAGGGAATGCCGTAAAGTGGAAAATGTTGTGTCGGCGATGAATACTGCTGACTGCGCTGAATTAATTCTTGAATTTGCGTATTGATCTGTTCAGCCGAAGCAATGCTGATCCAAGCTGGATCATTGGGATCAAGCTGTTCGATCCAAGTGATTAAGTCATTTAATTGAATTTCTTCTGCACGATATGCACGTTGCCAATCGATCAGGGTCCAGCCGATGGTGTTATTTAAACTCATGTCATGCATCCTATCTTGTATACAAGTTGGGATGCAGATTGCAGAATTTATGCCAATCAAATTTTCATGCTGAATTACAACAAGTTTATATTTGGATGGCTGTTATTATTTTCCACGCCTCGCTTTGGGCGACGGTATTTCGCGGAGCAGAGCACATTTTCAGAACCGATCTGGTGCGGTAATGATTCAAATCGTGCATTGAACCAACGATAGATATTTTAAGTTTGGATGAAATCCAACTACCAACTCTATATCCATCAAAACAAATAACACTTTCAATCAATATCAAATATCTGACCACGGCGGCAGAACGCCGCCTATTTGCGCTGGGAATTATATGGACGTATCCCTCAGCGCAAGCACCAACCACCCATCCTGTATTACGCATGGTCGTGTTAAATCTATCGTATTTTTATTTACAAATCCTGATACTTATCTTTAATACTCAGAAGTGAGTACTGTGTACGGTTCATGTTATAACATCACTTTCCCTAACGAAGACTTGAGAAAAAGTATGAAAACAGTAGGAAATGATTTGGTCCGCCACCAATTACATGCAAATCGTAAATGGTATTTAGGCTTAGGTGTTTTACTGACCATTTTTGGCGTCGTACTTTTGGGTGCTCTCCCCTTCGCCACACTCTCCGTGGTCTATATTTTCGGTATCTTGATGATGCTCAGCGGCGTGTTGCACTTGGTCGGTGCATTTAAAATATTTAGCGGTGGCTATCGCTGGCTTTGGGCGTTGTTTGGCGTGCTATATCTGATCGCGGGCTATTATGCTTGGACCACACCGGTACAAACCGCAATTGTCCTGACCAATGTTTTGGCCTTTATCCTGATCATCGCTGGCGTGATTCGTAGCTTGGGTGCGATCATGTTCCGTTCGATGCAAGGTTGGGGCTGGACTTTATTTTCGGGTCTACTGACATTGCTCACCGGGATAATTATCCTGAACTCTCCTGATGCACCGTTCTGGGTATTGGGCTTGTTCTTGGCCATCGACGTGTTGTTCCAAGGGGTCAACTACTTAACACTTGCCTCATACATCCGCCGCGAAGTACCTAAAAGCTCGGCAGATTAATCATTTTCAAACGTCGTCAATGTACTGCGTTGAAACTTACATCCGATACTGCTGATGCAGTATCGGTTTTTTTATGCCCAGTACTTCGCCTCACTCGCGTTCTTGGTCAATCCGGGCGAACTCTTGTTCTGGCGTTCCCTTGACCAGTTTATGCCGGCTATACAGCACAAAGTACAGAATAAATACCAGATAAATCGCTGCGCTGATCAGCCAAATTTTAGGATTGACCATCAACCCTGCCACCACCGCAATCGCGGCTAAACACAATGCCAGCAAGGAGGTAAAAATACCGCCGGGGGTTTTGTAGGGACGCGGCAAATCTGGCCGCGATAAGCGCAATTTGATATGCGAGAGCATCATCAATACATAGGAAATCGTGGCACCAAATACTGCCATCAAGATCAGTAAATCACCCTCCCCACTTAAGGAAAGCAAAAATCCCATCATCCCCGGCACGATGATCGCCCAAGTCGGTGCTTTATTGCGATTGGTCAAAGACAGGCTTTGGGGGAGGTATCCAGCACGCGATAGGGCGAAGATTTGCCGTGAGTAAGCATAGATGATCGAGAAAAAACTGGCGATCAGTCCAGCCAAGCCCACGAAGTTGACGAAACTGGCCAGCCAGGTGTGCTGTCCATACACCAGTTTTAATGCATCGACCAAGGGCGCACCAGAATTTTTCAGCGCATCTGCACCAGCTGCGCCCGCACTCAGGAATAAAATCAACATCGCAAATGCGGCCAAGATCAGCATTGAGCCGATCAAACCACGAGGTAATGCCCGTACTGGATCTTTAACTTCTTCTGCCGCCAAAGGGACGCCCTCGACTGCGAGAAAAAACCAGATCGCATACGGTACTGCAGCCCAAATCCCGATATAACCCAAGGGTAAAAAGGCACTGGCCCCACGGTTGTGACTCACGGCGATATCAAAAAGATTGTGTGCATTAAAATGTGGCAGCATCGCCACGATGAAGACCACCAGCGCCACACAGGCAATCGAGGTAATCACAAACATAATCTTGAGCGCTTCTCCTGCGCCTTTGAGATGCAGTCCCATAAAAACCAGATAGCAAATCAAATACACCAGCCAACCGCCGATCCCAAATAAGGATTCGCAATAGGCCCCGATAAAAACAGCAATCGCGGCCGGTGCGATCGCATATTCGATCAAAATCGCAGTACCGGTCAAATAGCCCCCCAAAGGCCCAAATGCCACTCGTGCAAAACTATAACCGCCGCCTGCAGTGGGCAACATGGTGGCCATTTCTGACATGGATAAACTCATGCACAAATACATGATCGCCACGATCACAGCTGCGACAAAGAGTCCGCCCCAACCGCCTTGGGCAAGTCCAAAGTTCCAACCAGCAAAATCTCCCGAAATCACATAGGACACCCCCAGCCCGACCAACAACAGCCAGCCCACAGCACCTTGTTTTAATTGTCTTTTGGCAAAGTACTCATGTTGAGCACCTGAACGTTGATGATTTAAGTCGATATCTTTCATGTGATGCGCTGCTCCTGCCCACGGCTGATCCTCACTCATCTTGCGCAAAAATAATCCACCTGACTTGACCCTAAAACATCAGCAGCGCATTTGAAGTCAAGTCGAGGCTTTTTTGCTTGTCTAAGATCAGACAAGACAAGCCCAAAAGATTGGAAAAATATTCAAGCGAGGAGTGCTGATATGTCTGTCGAACAAAATGAAACGCTCAGTGCAGCCCAACTACAACAACTGGCACAGCAAGCCATTGCCGCATATCCACGTCAATATCACGGCGAGGTGCGCTTGTTATGCCAGTCTGAAAATGCCACCTTCATCATTCGCACCGCACAGGCGCGTTATGCGCTGCGCATTCATCGGCCGCACTATCACAGCCGACAAGACATCGAAAGCGAGTTGGCATGGCTCGATGCCCTCACCGCCCAAGGCATCGCTGTGCCACACGCAATTGCCGCTGCGGATGGTCAACGGGTACTCAGTTTGGCGCTTGATGCAGATTTCCATCCAGATACGCAACGTTATGCCGTGCTGTTTTACTGGATTGAGGGCAGTATGCCGACGGTAGAGGTGAGTCCAATCGCTTTTCAACAATTGGGGGAAATCACGGCCCGCCTCCATCAACACAGTAAGCATTGGCAAGTCCCTGAAAAATTTCAAAGGATCATCTGGAATCATGACAGCATGGTCGGTGCTCATGGGCATTGGGGGGATTGGCGCAACGCACCACACCTTAACCGCAAAGATCATGACATGGTTGAAGCCTGTATTGTTGAAATCAAACAGCAACTGCACGACTTTGGACAAAGTGCTGAGCGCTATGGCCTGATCCATGCCGATCTCCGCCTCACCAATCTACTCTTAGATCAAGATCGGATTGGCGTGATTGATTTTGATGACTGTGGCATGGGCTGGTTTATGCATGACTTGGCTGCCGCGATCAGTTTTAATGAGCACTATGCCGCAGCACCAGAATGGATTGAGCATTGGCTCAGTGGCTATGAACGTATCGGCCATATCACAGATGCTGAATATGCCATCTTGCCGACCCTGATCATGCAACGACGTATTCAAATGTTGGCGTGGAATGGCTCACATGCCAATACCGAGATGGCGCAAAGTTTAGGGGATCAATGGGCCAATCACAGCATTCGGCTGTGCAAAAAATATCTACACAAACAAATCCCAGTCGGGGTATAACAACATAAACACCCGATGTGTGAGCAGCGCAATTTGGCCGCTGCTCGCTTCAATACAACGCTTAAAAATGCACACATGGAGGTGTGACCCCCAGGTGTTTGGGCAAATCTGGTATGTATATTGCTCAGCCCCTTGAGGCGATTTAATTATAAAAATTAAGGATACATCATGATCCATTTTAATTATTCAGCTCCGGGGCTGCTGACCGCCTCCCCATTGAGCAATCAAGGCGTACTTTCTGCCGCCGCCTCCGGTCTGGGCGAGTTTATTGCACAGCACGGTGCAGATGTAGATCGTGTCTTTGGCTGTAGCGGCATCAATCCCGAACATTTACTCAGCCCCACCCTCAGCTTACAACTTCCCAATTATTGCAAAGTACTCGAATCAGCCGCTGAACTCTCAGGCTGTGACAATTTCGGACTGTACTACGGCCAACAATTTCAACCCAAATCCTTAGGCCTGATCGGCTATATCGGACTATGTTCTGCCAACTTAGAAAGCGCATTAAGAAACATGGCACATTATTTTCATTTACACCAAAAAGATACCCTGACCCGAATGCTGGATTTGGGTGAATGTTGGCGCATCGACTATCAAATCCAACACGGCGCAATACTGACCCGCCGCCAAGATGCAGAGCTGACTTTGGGGATGTTGATGAATGTGATCCGTGAAGTGCTCGGTCCACACTATTCACCACGAGAGATTCATTTTGAGCATACTCGTCCTGAAATGTGGCAGGAACACAGCAAATTGTTTAATGCACCAGTATTTTTCGAGCAGCCATTTAACTCAATCTTGCTGTGTAAAAAAGACTTACAGCTCAGCATGCCGATGCATGATCCATTGTTATTGAATGTGATGTTAGACACGCTGCATTTGCTCAATCTCGCCACCCCCTTGCAAAGCTTGGTCGATCAAGTGCGTTCCCATATCCAAATTGAACTTGCACAGGGTGAACCGGTATTAGACAAGATCGCCAGCGACTTAGGCATGAGCAGTTGTGTGCTTAGTCGACGCCTCAAAGCTGAGGGACTGAGCTTTAGTGCCTTGGTCGAAGCAGTACGCTATGAATTGGCCGATTATTATATTAAACAAAAAAATATCCCAATTTCAGAGATGGCATTTTTATTGGGCTATTCCGAAGTCAGCGCATTTTCTCGCGCCTTTAAACGCTGGTTTGGCACCAATCCCAGACAGTTCCGGCATTGATCACGACACTGCTTTGCCGCTAGCGAATCCACTAATCCAGCCAATAATCCTCATACAGTGCTTGTGGCCTATGATTGCGCCACAAGCGCCACCTTGAAGATATTTATTGTCAATTTCCATTCCACTCAGCACTGTCCACCTGAATCTGGGTTGGGATCAGTTTGAGTTGATAAAAGGTATCTGCGATTTTTTGTTGCGCGCGCAGTACGCTCGGTGTCATCAGCGCCACCGGATTGGGGTTAGGCTTTTTATGCAATACCGCTGCAGCCACATCGGGGCCAAGCCCTGTACTCTGCGCCAAAATCTGTGCCGCTTGCTCGGGATGATCTTGAATCCATTGATCGGTCTGATTTAAAACTTGAATCACCTGTAGCGCCAACTGTGGATGTTGCTGAACAAATTGCGTCTGAGCTGGATAAAACGAATACGTCAGATCCAACTGGCTCGAATCAAATAAATTCACTGCATCGCCCTGCATTTCAGTCGCACTCACATAGGGTTCCCAAGTCGCCCAAGCATCAATGGCCTTTTTATCCAAGGCTGCACGCCCATCTGCAGGTGTCAGCCAAATCGCTTGAATATCGCTCCATGCCAAGCCAGCTTTGTTCAGACTCTGTGCCAAAAAGTAATGCGCACTGGAGCCCTTGGTCAGGCCGATACGTTTGCCTTTGAGATCACTCAGGCGTTTGATCGGACTATTTAAGGGCAATAACAAAGCATGCGACTGCTTGGCGCCATCCTCATAAGCCAAGTATTTCAGCTCTTTGGATGCCGCCAATGAAAAAATAATCGGCACATCACCGGTATAACCAAAGTCAATTGCCCCCACAGACAAGGCTTCTAAGGTCTGTGGCCCTGCTGGGAATTCTTTCCAGTGTATTTTTAGATTTGGAAACTGCTGTTCAAAGAACTGATTTTTCTTGGCCACAATGAGTTTGAGCGCCGCTTTTTGATAGCCAATATTCAGGCTGGAAAGCTCAGCAGTTGCGCGGCCATGCTCGGATGTCGATGATTGAGATTCGGTCGCGGGTGATTTCTGTTGTGACTCTGAGGGTTTGGTGCAGGCAGAGAGCATTAAACTACTTAGGGCCAATAGCCATAAACTGCGATATGAAAAGAAGTACGGATTGAGTATTTTCATTTTAAGCATCTTTATTGATTTAGGTTCAAATGAAAAGTACAGCAAGTGTTCAACGTACTAAAATATCAATTTTTTATATTGTTATCTAAAGCCATGCCGATTGCCCCAACGCGTGCGGCAAAACAAAATGGCGTCGCAAACTACTGCCACGCCATTAATATGCGATTCAATCTGCGATTTTAACTGTAGACCCAAGCCTACAAACGACTGCATATGCAAACAGCACCAGCGCCAGCTTAACAGCGGTATTGCATGCAGTGTTTCTGCTTTAGCTTTAGCGTTTTAATTGGGTCAGCGCCTGATCTAAGGCACCGACCAGCCAATCGATATCCTGTGCCTGAAAAGCCAAAGGCGGGCGCAGTTTAAGGACATTGCCATAAGGACCTGCGACTGAGGTAAGAACGTGATGCCTATTGCGAAGTTCCTCGATCAAGTTCAGTGCCAAAGCTTGGTCAGGTTGTTTGCTGTCTCGATCTTTG
>JASLIY010000233.1 GCA_030152675.1 Acinetobacter sp. | reverse complement strand
GCCTATCGCTATTCGACTGAAAATTACTTTAGTCTGCGCAATGCCATGCAGCTCCGTCATGATGAGCAACATGGTATTAATAGCCCAATGCTCGGTCAGCAACGCAGTGAATTTCAGGTCACACTCAATCAAAGCCTGCCTCAGGGTTGGGGCAACTTGTCTTTGGTCGGATCGTGGACAGATTATTGGAATCTCAGCCAGAGTGATCAGCAGTTCCAACTGGGCTACAGCAACCAATTCCATCAGTTGACCTATGGCCTCTCGGTGACGCAGCGCGAAATGGAGTACGCTTCGCAAACTCGCCGTAAAGATACCGAGTATTTGCTGACCTTGTCCTTGCCATTGAGCTTTAAAAAGCAATCCATGAATCTCAATGCCAGCTTAAATGACAACCAGCAAACACTCGGCATGAGCACCACGGTAAATGATCGGTTTAGCTATGGTGCTTCTGTGGCACGACAAGATTCAAACAACACCTCATTCAATAGCAATGCCCGCTATCGCAGCAACTATGCCACTGTGGCTGGGTCTTATAGTTGGGCGGATCAATACCAACAGGCCAATCTGAGCATCAGTGGTAATCTGGTCGCGCATGCTCATGGTGTGGTGTTTGGTGCAGAGCAAGGTCAAACCATGGTCTTGGTCTATGCACCCGATGCCGCTGGTGCCAAAGTCAACAACACCTCAGGCTTAAGTATCAACAAAGCCGGCTATGCGGTGATCCCTTATGTCACGCCCTATCGCCTCAATGACATCACCCTCGATCCACAAAATATGTCCAGCCGAGTGGAGTTAGAACAGACCAGTCAACGTATCGCTCCCTTTGCTGGCGCGATTTCAAAAGTCGATTTCAGCACCAAAACTGGTTATGCAGTCTATATCGATACGCATACCCAAAATGGCGGCAACTTACCCTTTGCGGCAGAAGTCTATGATCAGCACGATCAAGCGGTGGGGATCGTGGCACAAGGCAGTATGATTTATTTACGTACTGCACATACCCAAGGACGTCTGCATATCCGTTGGGGCGAGGATGTCACACAACAATGTAATATTGGTTATGATGTCACTGATCAAGCAAAAAATACTCAACAAAACTATCTCATGACCCAGGCGACCTGCGAATGAAAAAATCCCTGATCAGTGCTGCACTTGTTTACGCTGGCTTGATGCTTGGCACGGCTGCTTATGCCTCTTGTTCATATTCATATAATTTTAGAACAGTGGATATCTCAATGGATGTGGGGCGTGTGGTGGTTCAACCAAGTGATCCTGTGGGCAAGATTCTCAAAACCGCTTATTTCACCATCAGCCCCAATGGTTCCAGTGTAACCTGTAGCAGAGGCGGAGATTACATCACAGCAGAACTGAGTCAGAACTACGCACAAAACCCAGCTGGACAAAATGTCTATGCCACCAATATTCCGGGAATTGGCATTCGACTGTATCGTAAAGGAGACAATGCCGCTGAATTTTCAGGCTATTATCCTTATCGAAACAAACTTTACTCAGACTACTATACCTACACACTTGCAGCAGGTTATTTCTATGTAGAAATCATTAAAACTGCGCCGTCTACCGGTTCTGGTACCTTAGTGCCCGGACGCTATAGTAGTTATTACATCAATAATAGAACTGACCTCCCAATCCTCACCAGTACTGTGTATGGCAATGCGATTACCATTGCCTCATCTTCATGTGAAATCGTCGGTGACAACACCCGTACCATTCAACTTGAACCCGTTACGCGCGCAGGGTTTAGCGGCATCGGCTCCAGCCAAGGCCAGCAGGGTTTTGAACTCAATATTCGCTGCAATGGCGGCTATAACCCCACTGGCTACGACGTCAAAAGCCAAATCAGTGTCAGCTATGACTTTGTTCAGGAGGACGGCAATCGCCAAGTACTGAAAAATACGGCCCCACAGCCTGCGCAAGGCGTCGGCACCCAGTTACTTTTGGGGGATGTTGGACGTAATCAAGTGATTGGCAATGGCGACCGCGTGCCGCTCGGCACCATCGGGAATAATCAACAGTTTTTGTACCGTATCCCGATGACAGCGCGTTATGTACAAAGCGGGCAACGCGTGACGGCTGGTCCAGTCAAGGGATTGGCCACGGTCACCATTAAATACGACTAGAACCACGATGAGGCATAAAAAAACGACCGCTCAGCAAATGCTCATCGGTCGTTGTGCTTGGCTCAGTCACGTTAAGGACAGAGTTTGTCTTGGAAGGTTTTGGTGTTGGGTCCACGCTGGCATCTAAAACTGGTCTCGGTTTTGATGAGATTCCAACTGTCTGCTTCATGTTTAAACTGATACACGGTGCGAATCGCAAAAACTGAATCATCGAGTAAATTACTATTGACCACCGTCAATTGTGCCGCAGTCGGTGATTCGGCACGGTTAAACACTTGTTGGATCGAAACACTGTTCAGTGACTCTGCCAACTCAGGTTGTAGCTTAAACAATTGCTGTAGTGGCGTATCTGAGGAGGAGATTTTTTCAGTTGGGGTCGAGACCGAGGATGGATCTTTTTTGTCTTTGCTATACAAGGACTTTACCGTATTACAAGCGCTCAAACTGCCCACCAGTAGCAGCGAAGTCAAAACTTTAAGGTACATATTGTGCTCCTTTTTATATATTCAGGCCGATTCGATAAGTGCCAGTTCATTCAGCGATAGCCTGTCGCACAGTATTTATACAGCACATTGATCAAGAATCAAAAGTTAAACTGCAGTCGAGAACAGTCTTTTCGCATAGTAATAATACGTTTCGCCCTGCATCGGATAGTCCGACATTTGTCCAACCAATTCATAACCTAATTTTTCGTAGAAGCGTGGCGCGCTCGAACTGGTGGTATCGACAAAGCTAAAACCGACCCCTTTTTCACGCGCCTGTTGTTCAAAAGCTTCGACCAACAAACTCCCGACACGCTTGCCACGACTCAACGCTTCGATATGTAACACCTCGATTCGCACCGCATTGGTCGTTTCATCATAATGTCCCACCAAACGTCCATACACGACATCATCTTCTTCGGCATACAGACTGATTTTATTTTCAGTCTCGGCATAAGGACTTTGCGTGTCCTGCTGTTCAGCGCTTGATGCGCTATTGACCTCAGCATCTGAGTTTGACTCCGCTTCGCCGCCCATATAAAAGGCTTCTAATTTTTGTAGGGTAATGGCTTTATTTTCAGCATAAGGTGCATCTTTAATGTTCATACCGAATCTCATCAAGTTAAAAAAATCGCTGCAACTGAGGCAGCGTAAAATCTCGATCTGCGTTTAAACTCAGCTTTTAAGCTCTCATGTGCAACAACGATGCAGCAGCAGGACTGCAATCAAAAACACTGATTGATAAAATCAGCGGCTGAATCCACCTTGATCGGAATCAAATTCATATCGTCAAAAGTCGAATTATGGAGTTGTTGCGCTGCCTTATCGACTTTAATTCTGCCGATCGACACCACCTCATTCTTTGGTGGCTCAATATAATTAATTTGAACGATCTCTGCCTGCGCATCTTTGGCTGTGACCACAAACTTGAGTTCCTGTTTCGGAATGTCGCCCAGTTTAAAGTTGTGATCAACCATATCTTGCAATTGGCTTTGGCATGCTGGCGTGTCTTTAAAACTGCTCGCGACGGCATCTTGACCTGAATGACATGCACTGATTGACACGGCTAGGATCGGCAGCAAAATGGATAAGGCCTTTTTCTGCATTGTTTCGCTCACTATGTTGATTAAACCTGATTATCTTAACATTTGAAATTTTAAATAAGACCATGAAAAGCATCTAGATATACAAGGCTTCAACAAAAAATAGGCATAAAAAATCCAGCCCGTGATCACGGACTGGATCGCTTTCACTGTGGCTGAGGGCGGGTCAAATCAGCATGTGATCATTCGAGCCGCATCCCTCAGTCGCCGGTATAAGACCTTTAGAGGTCAAACAGTTTGCCCGGATTCATTAGACCATTTGGATCAAATACTTTTTTCAGCTCACGCATATATTCAATCTCGGTCGCAGTACGGGTGTAATCCAAGTAAGGCTTCTTGGTCATGCCCACGCCATGCTCAGCTGAGATCGAGCCGTCATATTTTTTGACGATATCAAACACGTATTTATTCACCACCTGACATTTTTCAAAGAATTGATCTTTG
>JASLIY010000196.1 GCA_030152675.1 Acinetobacter sp. | reverse complement strand
ATTTGCTCATTGGGCTAAAAGTGGTTTAATAGCGCAATTGTAGCCTATTGCCTATATCAACAGAGGATTTTTTATGTCGCTACCACGTTATAAAATTACAATGCTGGCTGTCACACTCGGCTTAGCAACAACATTAGTGGGTTGTAGCAGTAATCCTAAAAAGAAGGAAGTGGTTGATACAGGACCAAAATCAAGTGAACAAGTTTATTTTGATAAAGCACAAAAAGCACTTGAGCGTAATCAATATAGTGAAGCAGCAAAATCCTTAGAAGCCATTGATACCTATTTCCCAACAGGTCAATATGCGCAACAAGCACAGCTTGAACTGATCTACTCCAAATTCAAACAAAAAGATTATGAAGGAACGATCGCACTTGCAGAGCGTTTTATTCGTATGAACCCACAGCATCCAAACGCGGATTACGCTTACTATGTGCGTGGTGTTTCGAATATGGAATTGAATTACGACAGTATCCTGCGTTACACCTCACTTCGCCAATCGCATCGTGATATCAGCTACTTGAAAGTCGCTTATCAAAACTTTGTCGACTTTATTCGTCGTTATCCAAGCAGCGAATATGCCGTAGATGCGGCACAGCGTATGAAATATATCAGCCAAGAATTGGCTGAAAGTGAAATGAACATCGCGCGTTACAACCTCAAGCGTAAAGCATGGGTGGCTGCGATCGAACGTGCTCAATGGGTCATCGAACATTACCCGCAAGCGCCGCAAATCCCTGAAGCAACCGCAACCATGGCCTATGCCTATAACAAGCTCGGGGATCAAGCGACTGCCAATCAATACAAACAGATGCTGCAACTCAACTACCCGAACCTGATCAAAAACAATGGTGAAGTCAATTTACGTGCTGCACGTAAAGAAGGCAGTTGGTTAAACCGTGCAACCTTGGGTATTTTTGGACGTGAAGCCACAACTGAAGCCGATGAAAGTGTGATCCGTGAAGCCAGCAGCGCACCAGAGCGTAGTTGGATCAACCGTCTAAGTTTAGGTACTTTAGATAAGCCGCAAACTGAAACCACACCATAAGTGTTATCAGCTTAAAAAAGACGAGTGCTTACTCGTCTTTTTTATTTCTCATCCACGATGACAAGATTTTGTTTAAGCTCATGCGCAAACTCAGTTAAACTATTCCGGATATTTTTAGCAAGCAGCGTTCGGATTTTACTTAAAGTCCCTGATGTGGGGATAAATACCAGCACTGCAATTCGATTTGCTCTCCTTTTCAACAGCACACGTTTACTTTTAACTTCACCTTTGACCCATTCAATGAGAGTACGGCTTTAAACTTATGGCAATTCCACAACATACCATTGATCAAATATTGGACCGCACGGATATCGTCGATCTGATTGGTCAGCATGTGAAGTTGAAAAAAACAGGCCGTACCTACTCCGGTTGCTGTCCGTTTCATCAGGAAAAAAGCCCCTCTTTCCACGTCTACCGCGATAAACAGTACTATCACTGCTTTGGTTGTCAGGCCAATGGTAATGCGATTCGCTTTTTAATGGATATTGAGCAGCGCAACTTTGTTGAGGTGATGAAACAGCTCTCTAGCCAAACCGGGATTGAGCTGCCAAAAGACCAACATGACGCCAAACGTTTGGTCTATAAAAAACAAAATATTGCCAAGCCTCAACCACGTCCGACGCCAGAAAAGCCTGTCACTCCTCCTGAGTCAAACCCAGCACAGGCGCCACACAGCAACTCGCCAGATGGCGCTGACACTGCTGATGCTGCGATAGATTTTGGGATTGACCCCTTCGAGCAGTTCCAACAAGAACCGGACTATGAATCGATGTTTTTCGATCATGATTCAGCGCAAGCGGAGGCCGAGCAAGAAGGTAATCTTTACGAACTGCTTGAAAATATTACCCAATTCTATGAACGACAACTGCCACATAGCCAGACAGCGCAGCTCTACTTTAAACAACGCGGACTGAGCGCAGACACTCTGGCCTATTGGCGCCTCGGTTATGCACCTGAAGACTGGCAACATCTAGAAAAAGCCTTTCCGCGCGATATTGAAGGCTTGAAACTACTCGGGTTGATCCGAACCAGTGACAGCGGCCGTGACTTTGACTTACTGCGTGATCGTGTGATCTTTCCAATCCGTGACAGCAAAGGTCGTGTCGTTGGCTTTGGTGGACGTGCACTAAATGACGAGATCAAACCCAAATACATCAACTCTCCAGATTCTGAGCTGTTCCATAAAAACCAATTGCTCTATGGCCTGTATGAAGGTCGCAAACAAAAAGCCCAACACTGGCTAATGGTTGAAGGCTATATGGATGTGATTGCCTTGCAGCAAAATGGCATCGCCGGTGGTGTTGCGACCTTAGGAACCGCCAGTAATGCTGACCATTTAAATATTTTATTCAAGCAAAACAGTCAACTGACGATTGCATTCGATGGTGATGCCGCAGGACAAAAGGCAGCCAAGCGCACGCTAGATATTGCCTTACCGTTGCTAAATGATGGCCGTGAACTGAAGTTTTTTGTCTTGCCCAAAGAGCATGATCCAGACTCACTCCTGCGCAAAGAAGGCCGCGAAACCTTTCAGCAGCTTTGGGATCAGTCGCCTTTGCTGTCGGACTTTGTCTTTGCACTGCTCAGCCAAAACTATGACATTCGCTCGCCGGAAGGTAAAAGCCAAGTCATGGGTGAACTGAATCAACTCACCGAACTGCTACCGAAACATGGTTCTTATCGTTATTTGTTAAAACAGTTCTTCCGTGAGAAATTAGGCTTTAGCAAAAAATGGCAACCTCAGGTCAGCCTTGATGCCTCTTTGTCTTTTAACATTCTCAGCAAAGATGAAGATTTTGCCCTTGCCCTACTGATGTATTACCCAAGCCTCTATAAAGAGTTCGAAATTCTCCGTGCTTTTATTGATCCCAACGAACTGTTGGCCTTGGTGCTGGAGAAATTCAACATGGTCATCAATGAACTGCCAGAAGACCAAGAACAAGCCACCTATTATGCCTTGGGGGCCTGTAGCCCATTTCATTATGACTTGGTCCAAATTATGCAGCGCGCCAATATCCAAGCCTTGACCGAAGCACCCGAGTTGGTTGAGAAACTTGCGGTGGACTATTCACTCTCCTTACAAGAAAAATACTTACGCCTCAAACTAAAAGCGCCATCTTCGCTCAAGGAGTCGCGCAATCTCAGACAGCAGCTGAATGAACTGACCAAACAGATTAGTTTGAAATTGATCTTAGATGAATGATGCTCAGCGCTCAGATCAGTCCAGACCTGAGATGAAGTGAGACAGCTGCGGCATGTGTCGAGGATTTAGCGCATGACACATGCCGAACAAAGCCTTAGTGTGGTTTGCGTTGCTTTTGAAAAATATCCGCCAAGTTCTCTTGTAGCCACTCGATCTGGGTCGGCTCTTCCTCTTGTGCGGCTTGGCGCAGCACCAAAGACATCGGATGTAATAACTTTTGCGTCAGGCGATGGCTAAATTCACGCAGTACCGTTTCCACATCGTGATTGGACTGTAAACGTGCCAAGGCTTGTGCTAACTCATGCTCAGCATAGTCCTGACCTTGCTGACGATAATCATGAATAATACCGGCTGCATCATTGATCTTCTGTTGTGTGACCAATTGCGTCACCAACTGATTGACCATAAACTCTGCCTCAACGGCAGCTTGGCGACGTTGAGCTAAATTTTCCTCAATCACAGTTTGCAGATCATCGACCCCATAGAGATAGACGCCATCTAGACTGGCCACCTGTGAATCAATATCGCGCGGCACAGCCAAGTCAACCAATAACATTTGCTGATAACGTCGTTGTTTCAAGGCCTTTTTAATATCCAAATAAGAAATGACTTGATGCAAGCTACCGGTACAGCTCGAAATCACATCGGCACGGTGCAAATGCTGAGCGAGATCGGCAAAGGGAATAATCTCAACTTCAACCCGATGTGAAATTTCTTGTGCCAGCTTGTCAGCACGTTCACGACCACGGTTGCAAATCAACACTTTGGCCACACCCATTTCAGCGAGATGCTTGGCCACCAAGTTATTCATTTCACCAGCAGCCACCACCATCACCGTAAGACGCTCAGGATTGCTAAATACTTGCAATGAAAGTTGTGCCACAGCATAACCCATCGAAACCGCATGACTTCCCACTGCAGTTTCAGTGCGTACCCGCTTGGCAGCATAAAATGCGTATTCAAAAATCTTGTTCAGCTCAACAGAGATGACCTGTGCCTCTTTGGACAATGCCAGTGCGGTCTTCACCTGCCCTAGGATTTGTGGCTCACCTAACATTAATGAGTCCAAGCCACTAGCAACGCGCATCAAGTGGGTCACGGCATCGGTATTTTCATAGCGATACACATGATTTGACAATTGTTTTACATCAATGTTGTTGGTTTGAGCCAGCCAATCTAATACCATATCCGCACTTTCAGCCATGGCGTAGACTTCTGTACGGTTACAGGTAGAGACGACCACCATATCGCTGAGGATCGGGTCATGGACTTGCTGGATCAGCAAATTTTTCAACCGTTCTGGGTTAAAGGCAACTTTTTCGCGTAGCTCAACGGAAGCTGTTTGATGGTTGACCCCCAATGCAAAGAAAGACATATCAGATCATCATTTCGCTAAAATTATGCTATTGTGCAACATTGGTGTCATAAGAAAGTATTACTTGGATCAAAAGAAATTGCGTTATATCAGCAGCCGAATTAACACGATGGCAATAAGCCAATATTCTACCACATTCTTACTGTTGGGTAGCATGGCTTCGACTGTTCATATTAGAGCATCTGAAGAAATTTATCATAGCAATTCACATAATGATGCCATTTTTCAAAGTATGGTCGCAGAGTTTTCCTTGGCCAATGGTGATACAGCAACAGCATTACACAACTATACTGTGCTCGCCATCCGCAATAATTCAACCTCAATTAAACAGCACGCACTGAATATTGCCATCGAACAAAATGACTTGGTCGCAGCACTCAACATTGCGCGGCACTGGGTGGTTCAAGAGCCCAAAGACGTGCCTGCAAAGTTTTATCTCGCCCATATCGCTTTAAAATCACATGAATATGAACTGGCTGCCACCACCCTAGACAGTATTTTAAATATCGATGCCAATGCAGACCTAGAGAAAATTCTGGCCGGTATTTCGCCTGAGAACCTACAAGACCGTAATAGCTTACTCGACACGCTTAGAGCCAGCAAAGAGAAAAACAATCCCTCTATTTTGATTTTAATCGCTGGCTTAGAAGCCCAAAACAATGAGTTCGAGCTGGCCTTAAAACATGTCAACAAGGCACTGCGTAAACGCCCACATGTCACCGGCTTCATCTTACTCAAAGCCAATCTTCTCATGGCCTTGGGGCAAGAGGAAGACACCTTAAAATGGTATGAGCGCAGCAGCAAAAAAAATAAAAATAACTTAGAGGTTCGACTGGCTGAAGTTCGCTATCTGATCAAACTCAATCAGTCTGAGCTGGCACTCGACAAACTGATCAGCATTATTAAACAATGGCCAAAAGCCGATGATGCCCTGTTTATCGCGGGTCTAACCGCAATTGACTTAAAGCGCTATGATCTGGCTGAGCAATATTTGGTGGGTTTGCGTTATTCAGCCCAATATCAAAATGATGCCTACTACTACCTTGCGATCAATGCTGAACGAAAACAGCAAGATGAAACGGCCAAAGCCTACTACCGCTTGGTGGATGGCAACTTGTATATCGTGTCGAGGCGTAACTTAATTGCTATTTATGATCGTCAGGGCAAACTCAATGACTCATTGCGTTTTCTCACTCAAGAGCGCGTGAACTATCCACAACATGCCAGTTTCTTATATCAAGCACAGGCTGAAATTCTAAAAAAAATGGATCAGAAAAAAGCCGCACTCCGTTTGCTTGACGAAGCGGTCAAAAATCTCCCCGATGATCCAGAAATTCTCTATTCCCAAGTGCTGTTGCTCGATCCTTTTCAAAATCGTGAACAGCTCGATAAAGCCCTAAAGCAACTGTTACAGATCGAGCCAAATAGCCCAACCTATCTCAATGCTTACGCCTATACCTTGGCCTTGCAAAATCGGCGCTTAGATGAAGCGCGTTCCTATGCAGAACGTGCCTTGGAAAATGCGCCAGAACAAGCTTCGATCTTGGATACGCTGGGCTATATCACCTTTTTACAAAATGACTTCGAAACCTCATCGATTGCACTCGGCAAAGCTTATGCATTGAGTCACAGCATGAATATCGGAGTACGCTATGCCAAATCACTCTATATGCAAGGCGCATTGAGCAAATTTAGCCAAGTGTTACAACAACTCAAACAAAATCACCCCAATGATCCGCAACTTGAGCAGCTCGATACGTTATTGTTACCCCAAAATCAAAAGCAGAGTTAAGGTCTTTATGTCTCGAATTTCCCCACGCCTGGGTCTGGTTTCGGCCATGGCTGTGTTCATGCTCAGTGGCTGTCAACTCATCACCCAACAACCGACACTCAGCAGTCAACAACTCGAATCTGGTCAGCAAGCCAGTCCGAGCAATCAATTTAGCTTACAAGGCAAAATTGGCGTCCGAACACCGGAGCAATCTGGCAGCGCATATTATACTTGGGTGCAAAATCAGGCTGACTTCAATATTCAATTGAATGGCATCTTGGGTATGGGCAAAACCATTATCGAAGGCCAAAACGGTCAAGTCAGCTTAAATAGCGCAAAAACTGGCTTGATTAGCGCAGAAAGTCCTGAAGAATTGCTCGAACAAGCCACAGGTTGGGTGGCACCGATCACCGCATTGGTGGATTGGGTACAGGCTCGCCCTGCAACACCGCAAGCCAAACTGCAAAAAGATTCATCACAGCGCATCTCACAGATCGTCGAAGAAGGCTGGACCGTCGAGCTCAGTTATCAAGATCAGGCGCAACTGCCCAACAAACTGGTCTTGGTACAGCAGCTGGATGCAGATCAACAAAATCGCGTCACCTTACTGATTCAAAACCGCTAAATTCCGAGACCTCCTCGAGAGCGCGTAGGCCAAGGTCGGGCGCTTTCGATATTTAATCTTCTGTTTTTCAGCTTTCCCCGTTCAACTTTTATTCAGTGCCTCGTTATGATTCGTGTTCCTGCCCCTGCCAAAATCAATTTATTCCTGCATATCACTGCGCGCCGTGACAATGGCTATCACGAATTGCAGACGATTTTTCAGCTCATTGATCTGTGCGATTGGCTAGAGTTTAGCCGCAACGAACAACAACAGATCAACATTGAAGGTTTAAAGAGTGTAGAGATGGCGGATAATTTGATCTACAAAGCCACTCAGATCTTGCAACCCTATGCAAAAAACCTTCATGGACTGAATATTCGGCTTGAAAAAAACATTCCTATGGGGGCCGGTCTCGGTGGTGGCTCCTCAGATGCAGCAACAACCCTGCTGGTGCTGAATCAATTGTGGCAATGTGGCTTAAATATCGAACAATTGGCTGAACTTGGCTTACAGCTCGGCGCTGATGTTCCAGTTTTTGTGCATGGACGAAATGCATGGGCAGAAGGCCTCGGTGAATCGCTAACTTTCATCAACTTAGCTCAAAAACAGTACATCATCTTAAAACCTGATTGTTTTATCAGCACTCAAATGCTTTTTTCACAAAAAACATTGACAAGAAACAGCAAGACATCTACATTTTGCGCCTATCAGTTAAAGCCATCTAGCTTTGGTAATAACTTTGAACCTTTGGCTCGAAGTTTATATCCTCAAGTAGATGAGGCGATGCAATATCTCGATCAATTCGGTGTTGCAAAGCTTACAGGTACAGGTGCTTGTGTTTATACTGAAGTAAGTGATGACATGAATGTCGATGCGATTGTTTTAAATGCACCCTGTACTGCGTACTTGGTCAACAGTTTAGATCAATCACCATTGCATCAGTTTGATCTTCGCTAACATGATAGGGGCGTCGCCAAGTGGTAAGGCACCGGGTTTTGATCTCGGCATCCGTTGGTTCGAATCCAGCCGCCCCTGCCATCATGTTCATCTGTAAATGTTGTGTGTTGTTTGATGTAGTCGATAGGGGCGTCGCC
>JASLIY010000139.1 GCA_030152675.1 Acinetobacter sp. | reverse complement strand
TATTTCTATTTCTGAATTTGACCCAGAATTAGCTCAAGCAATCACTGCTGAAGATGCGCGTCAAGAAGCGCATATTGAGTTAATCGCATCTGAAAACTATTGTTCTCCTGCTGTGATGGAGGCTCAAGGGTCGAAGCTCACTAACAAATATGCCGAAGGTTATCCAGGCAAACGCTATTATGGCGGTTGTGAATATGTTGACGTAATTGAACAATTGGCGATCGACCGTGCTAAAGCATTGTTTGGTGCAGACTATGCAAACGTTCAACCACATGCGGGTTCACAAGCGAACTCTGCAGTTTATTTGGCGTTATTGAACCCAGGTGATACTGTATTGGGGATGAGCTTGGCGCATGGCGGTCACTTGACTCATGGTGCTAAAGTAAGCTTCTCGGGTAAAACTTATAATGCAATCCAGTACGGTTTAAATACTGAAACAGGTGAAATTGATTATGAGGAAGTTGAACGTTTAGCGCTAGAGCATAAACCACGCATGATCGTTGCAGGTTTCTCAGCATATAGCCAAATCGTTGATTGGCAACGTTTCCGTGACATCGCGGACAAAGTGGGTGCTTATTTATTTGTTGATATGGCGCATGTTGCTGGTTTAGTTGCTGCAGGTGTTTACCCAAGCCCAGTACAAATTGCAGATGTAACAACAACCACCACGCATAAAACACTTCGTGGTCCACGTTCTGGTTTGATCCTTGCTAAAGCCAACGAAGAAATTGAGAAGAAATTACAATCTGCAGTCTTCCCAGGCAACCAAGGTGGTCCTTTGGTGCATGCGATTGCTGCGAAAGCGATTTGCTTTAAAGAAGCAATGACGCCAGAATATAAAGCATATCAACAACAAGTTGTCGTGAATGCGCAAGCCATGGCAAAAGTGTTGATTGAACGTGGTTATGATATCGTTTCAGGCGGTACTGAAAACCACTTGTTCTTATTGTCTTTAATTAAACAAGATATTACTGGTAAAGAAGCAGACGCTTGGTTAGGCGATGCATTCATTACCGTCAATAAAAATGCGGTTCCAAATGACCCACGCTCACCGTTTGTGACTTCTGGTATTCGTATCGGTACACCAGCAGTGACGACACGTGGTTTTGGTGTTGCAGAAGTAAGTGATCTTGCAGGTTGGATCGCAGATATCTTGGACAGCAAAGGTGACCAAGCTGTGATTGAAGCTGTGAAAGCGAAAGTTGCCGCAGTTTGCGCTAAGTTTCCGGTATATGCAGCATAAGTAATAATCTTGAGAAAACCCCCTCAAGGGGGTTTTTTTTATGAATCTGTTTTTTTGGGGAGAGTGCAGCAATAAGGCTGCATTCGGTGATAAAGCAAAGAAAGTCTGTAATGAGGCATGAGACCACAACACTCAACACACGATTGCCTGTGAAAATTTTCCAGTTTAAGGAGTCATAAAATGGCTAAACCAAATATTATTGTTTCTTCGCAAGATTTACATCGATTGGAGACGATGCTGGAACATTACGATAAATTGACGCCGACCATGCAGCATCTAGAAGATGAGTTGGCGCGTGCAGAAGTTGTTGAGCCGCAACAGGTTCCTGCCAATGTCGTGAGTATGAATGCGAAGGTTATGGTGGTGATTGCACCAGCGACCCAAGCAAGCGAAATTAGCTTGGTTTATCCGCATGATTTTCGTGGCGAAAAAGGCCAAGTAAATATCTTAGCGCCGATCGGTGCAGCTATTCTTGGGCTTGCAGAAGGCCAAGAGATTGAGTGGCCTCAACCAGATGGTCAATTGATGAAAGTTAAGATTGAAAAAATTATTTATCAGCCTGAGCGTGAAGGCGACTTTTTATAATAGCTCAAATTTTAACATCTGAAATGTCAGTTCAATTCAGTGAAATTTAAAGCATGACTGCTTGATCTGAGCATCATGCATGCGCTACTCAGCTCAATATGATTGGGCTGAGTAGGGGCGATGTTTAAGCATATAAATGCAAGTCAGTCATAGAAGTATCAATAACAGAAACATCAAGCGCCGATCAGCGCTTAAATGTCTGTGTCTATCCTGAGTGACTACCTAGAGATCAAAGCAGTGTAGAGATCAACGCGGACTTGCGTTAAAACCGATCTTTGAACCTGAGTCCTTGAGCGATTAAAGTTTTGTGGTGCTGGGTTGAGGCGGATGTTTGGGGAGGTATTTACGTAGATACTGTTCTCTAATCTCAGTACGCTGTTCTGCAGTTGTTGTTTTTTCCAGTTTTTTACGCATGGTATTGCGTTCTGCAGTACTCATTTGCTGCCATGCTTCGCGCATTTTCTGTTTGTCTTGTTCTGGAAGTTGGGTAAACCAATCCATCCGCTGCTGTAAGCCTTCACTTTGCGTTTCAGGGATTTCTTTTAAGTTTTGATAGCGTTTAATCAGTGCACGTTGCTCATCATCGGATAAAGAATCCCATGTATCCAAGGCTTGCGTGTTGTTGTCCTTAGAGAAAATCCAAAAACGTTCTAAGCCTGCAAAACTGGTTTGTAGAAAGCTCAAGGCACAGATGGCCAAGAGCATACGTTTAGCTACCATGAGGGCTTTTATCCTCAGCAAATACAGACAGCATTTCCAAATCTTCAACCATTTGTGGTGAAAGTTTTGGTGAAATAACGACTTGTTGACTAAAGCCTTTGTCATTGATTTCTAAGGCTGAAGGCAGAACCACCACACCCATGATGGCTGCGGCGACAGCAAATCCGGTCATTTTCCACATGCTATAGCGCGAAGTTGACTTGTCTTCGATTTTAGCGAGGACGTTGTTCATCACCACGGCTTTGTTACGGTGTTGCTGTGCAAGTGGATCTAGTCTGGAGGCTAATTGCTTAGCATAATCATCATTCTTCATCAGTTGAACCTCTCATAAATGGGTTTAAATGAGATAGCGTAATTTTTAGACCCTGAATGGCGCGGTGGTAATGGGTTTTGACGCTCCCTTCACTACAGTTCATGATCTGTGCTGTAGTTTGGGTGTCAAAACCTTCCCAAGCGCGCAGCATAAATGCTTGCTGCTGTCGTACAGGAAGTTTTGCAATCGCAGCCTGAATTTCTTCAACTGCAACGGCTTGGTCTAAAAAAGTAAGTGGATCTGGGGTAGATTCATCCACGATATCAGTAACAATATCTTCATCATCTGTGTCTAAAGTCGACTTACGGAACAATGAAAAAGGAGCGGCACGCCGAGCTTCTTTGCGTCGCCAATCCTGAAGTTTGTTATTGAGAATGGTATAAAACAGCGGATACCATTCTTCGGTGGGTTTATCAGAATACGCTTTGTGTAATGAGATAAAGGCTTCTTGCACCAAATCCATTGCAATCCCATTTTGCCCTTGGGTCGCACTTTCCATCATCACCAACGCACGACCAGTCACATCCTGCATGAAAAACTTCAGGCGTTGTTCAGCAGTACTCATCAGAGTACTGCTGCTTTCAGACTGTGACTGTTTTGGTGCTAAATCCATGGAGATGGAAAGTCCCGTCATTGGGCGCCCACCTATTTATTAAATTCGTTATCCTATATAACGCTTAAATAAATGATTAGGTTGACATGCTGAGTAACTATTTTTAAACAGTTTAAATGATAATGTTGAAAATTAGATGGCAGTTAAAATAATTTAACCAATTAAATGCGCTGTCTCACCATTTCAAATAAACAAATTGAACCCGCGATCGCCACGTTCAAAGATTCTTGACCACCCGGTTGTGGGATCGCCACCGCTTGCGCATGTTGTAATGCAAACTCAGAGACCCCTTGACCTTCATTGCCCACGATCCAAGCACATGCTTTTTTCAGATCTTGATCATAAAGACTTTCGGCTTGATGTGAGCTGGTGACATAGACTGGAATTTTGAATTGTTCCAACACTTGCTCAAGGGTGATGTTTTCAAAAGTCTGTACGGAGAAATGTGCACCCATACCCGCGCGAAGCACGCGAGGTGACCAAAGTGAAGCCGTACCACGTGTGGCGATGACTTGGGTAATCCCTGCTGCTGCAGCCGAGCGGAGCAGTGTACCGACATTGCCCGGATCTTGAATGTTTTCAAGGATCAAAGTATCTGTGCTGAAATCTAAGCTTTGGCTAGACTGTGGCAGATCAATGATGGCCAAACACGCGACACTGGTGCCGAGTGGGCTGAGATCTTTATACAACACTTCGCTGATCACAAAGATATGACAAGGTTCTTGTTCAATCAGGTTTTGCAAGTCAGGATGTTGTAATGCAGCTTCGGTGGTGTAGAGCCCATTTAATTTGCGATCTTGTTCTAACCAAGCTTCACATAAATGGCTGCCTTCAATTACAGATTGGCCTTGTTTTTTGCGATAGCTGCCTTGTTGCAACAAGCCACGCAGATGCTTGATTTTAGGATTGTCTTTTGATTCTAAGAAAATGATAGACATAGTGGTCAAATCCAAAAAACGCCAGCGATTCGACTGACGTGTTCGATGAGTGTCGGTGGGAGGAGGGGATGACTTACCTGCTCGAGATCTGAAGATCAGGCAAGTCATCGATGTCGCAGTACATTGGGATTTTGAAAATTAAAGCTTTAAAGCTTTTAAATCATTCGGGTTTAAAATTTTAGACGAATCAGTACGACCGTCTAAACTTAGTTCGCTTGGTGATATTCAGTCACTAAATTCACTTCATTTTTTGAACCAATCACCACTGGAACACGTTGATGAAGTTCAGTCGGTTGAATATCCAAAATACGTTGACGACCTGTGGTCGATGCACCGCCTGCTTGTTCAATCAACATACTCATTGGGTTGGCTTCATACATCAAGCGTAAACGACCAGCTTTGTTTGGATCTTTGGTGTCGTAAGGATAAAGGAAAATACCGCTACGGCACAGGATACGGTGAATATCACCCACCATACAAGCAACCCAACGCATATTGAAGTCTTTGCCACGTGCTGCTGTTTTACCGAGTTGTAACTCTTCGATATAACGTTGAACGGGAGCTTCCCAATGACGTTGATTGGATGCATTGATCGCATATTCTTGAGTATCTGCTGCCACTTGAATGTTTTCAGTGGTGAGCAAGAACTCTTGAGTTTTTGGATCGAGGGTAAAGAACACCACGCCAGCGCCAACACTCAAGACCAACATGGTTGAAGGGCCGTAAAGTACATAGCCTGCTGCGACTTGTGCAGTCCCAGGCTGTAAGAAATCCTCAGCTTGGGCAGTGCTGTTTTTGGCAGGTAAAATCGAGAAAATTGTACCGACACACATGTTGATGTCGATATTGCTTGAACCATCGAGTGGATCAAACAACACCAAGTATTGACCATTGTCTTGTGCTGGCGTGAACTCATCCAATTCTTCAGATGCTAAGCCTGCAACATTCGGATGAACTTTGAGGGCATCGATCAGATAATCATTTGAGATCACATCGAGTTTCTTTTGGGTTTCGCCTTGGACATTTTCATGTTCAGCGCTACCCAAGATACCCGCTAGGGCACCATGCTGTAATGCTTGGTCAATAGTTTTACAGGTATTTGCAATGCTTTGAATCACTTCAGCTAATTCAGCAGTTAAGTTCCCTTGTTGTTGTGATAAGTAGTGGGAGAGATTGTGATAAGCCATAGTGATGTTGCTCCACGAAGTGATAAAAAGGGGGAAATCATTGTTGTGCAGTATTTTAGATGAGTTGAGCCAAAAATAGAAACAATCCAGGTTTTATTTGTCCCGATTTTCAACTTGCAACTCTGCTAGAACCTGCTATGTTGACAAGAGCAGTGTCGATGTACAAGGAGTACGCAAATGACGACGAAGAAGTTTGATGCGATGCCTTCGCCAACTGAAGGCATTGATCTAAATAGTATTAGTGCTGAAAACGTGAAAGATGCATGGAAAGATTATGCTGCACGACCTGAATATAAGAAATTCAACAAGCATGACATGATTGAATCCATGCAGGTCAAACAGCCCAAGCAAGAATCATCGTCTTAAACTCAGCTGTGCTGAAGCGGAAAGACTCCATCTTGCTGTAATTTACAACCAAGCGCTTAACTTGATTCAGCGCAGATCCGAACTTAGAGCAAAACAAAGCGCCCATATCGATTGGGCGCTTTGTTTTATTGATGCATATGGCCGTTAAAATTAACGAATGAGCGGTGGAACAGCTTCATAGTTAATTTCTACGCGACGGTTTTCTTTCCACGCCGATTCGCCATGGCCGAGATTCACCGGCATTTCTTTACCGTAGCTAACTGCTTCAAGTTGTGCTGCATTGACACCATTGGTGATCAAGTAGCTTTGTACCGCTTTGGCACGACGTTCACCGAGTGCCATATTGTATTCACGTGTACCGCGTTCATCGGTGTGACCGGTTAACGCCACTTTAGAGTTGGCATTGGCCATAAGGAACTGCGCATGGGCTTGCAGCGTGCGATAGTCTTCATTGCTCAATTCACTACTGTCATAGTCAAAGTGCACCACACGTTTGGCCAAGTCTGCTTTATTGGCTTCAGTTACACCTTTCGCTGAAGCACCAGCGAGATTTTGAGCATTTAGTGCTGCATCTTCACTGAGACCATCGGTAACAACCGTTGAGCCCATACCGTTTGCATTATTCATCCCTGACGTGATTTCAGGAGCAGGTTTACGACTCGCACAGCCTGTCATGATTAGGCTTACTGCAAGTAATGGAAAAGCAAGATATTTAACCGTTTGCATGGTCATCTCCAAAAAGATAAATTTAAAAAGTCGCTGTGTTCAATTATTTTGGTGCCCAAGCAGGTTCACGGACTTCACCTTGTTCGCTTGGTAAGTTCATACGGAAGCGTCCATCCGTAGACATAATCGCCAATAATCCGCGGTTGCCTTCACGTGTCGCATAGACCACCATTTGCCCATTCGGTGAAAAGCTTGGTGATTCATCTAAACTGGTTGGCGTTAAGATGTTAGTAATCCCCGTTGAAATTTCTTGGATGGCGACTTTATAGTTGCTGCCCGATGGGCGATGCACCAGTGCCACATATTTACCATCCGCACTCAAGGTACCGCGTGCGTTAAATGCCCCTCTAAAGGTGAGGCGTTTGACACTGCCATCTGCAAAAGTATAGCGATAAATCTGTGCTGATCCGCCGCGGTCTGAGGTAAAGATAAATGATTTGCCATCAGGGGCATAACGCGCTTCAGTATCAATTGCAGAGTCATTGGTCATACGTTTGATCTGGCGAGTTTCCAAATTCATTTGATAGATTTCAGGATTGCCATGCATAGATGCCGTAAACAACATGCTTTGGCCATCGGGTGAGAAACTTGGCGCTCCATTGAGGCCGACAAATTTGGCCAATACTTCACGCTGTCCTGTAGATAGATCTTGTACATAGATCGCAGGGCGCTTGGTTTCAAACGACACATAAGCGATTTTTTTAGCGTCTGGCGTCCATGCGGGTGACAAGATCGGATCACGTGAGCTTAGGATGGTTTTCGGTTGTTCACCGTCAGTGTCAGCGATTTGCAAGGTATAACGTTCAGCAGGTGTGGCTTGGTTGCGCAGTACATATGCAATACGGCCGCTAAAGTCACCTTGAATGCCGGTTAAAGCTTGATAAATCGTATCACTGATCATATGTGCAGCAGAGCGTACCCGTGAAGCAGGAACGGTGAGTAATTCATTGAGCAAGAATTTTTGCTTTTCAATATCATAGAGTTGATAGTGGACAGCATAGGTGCCATCGGGATTCGGTTTGACTTCACCGGTGACCACATAAGGGACACCAGCAGCCTTCCAAGCTTCAGCATTGATATTATTTAAGCTGGCTGATGCAGGGAGGTTTTTTGAGGCACTACTAAAACGTCCAGAACGATTTAAATCGTTTTCAATAATCGGGTAGATGGATTGATCATTACTGAACGGCATGATTGCGATTTTCGGGGCTTGCTCTGGCGCTTTGGCAATTTCAAAGTAAAGCTGTGCAGAAGCCGTTGTCACCAATGCTGGGCAGAGTGCTGCCAGCATGGCCAAACCAAGAAAATGTCTCTTCATAATTTTCATTGCTTATTTAATACTCAAAATATATCTAACTCAGTTATGGGTCATTTGTAGCATAAAGACATGATTTTGATCTATATAAAGCATGTAATTATGATAGAAAAATGAATTAATTAATAAAATTAAAAATAACATGAACTGGCATAAGGTGCTTGAAGTCTCGTTTAGGTGGGCTTTTCAAGATATTGTGGTAGAAGTTAGGGATTATACCTGTTGATATAAAACAATAAACTCTAGAAGGTGCTAGATTTTCAGGGTTCTCAACGTACATCGGCTGAATTACTTTACTGTAAAATTAATCGTAAAGAGTCTCACCTTTAGTGGCACATCGGGATTAGAGTGCATCGGATACGGTGCTGCAGAACGTACCGCCTGTTCAACACTTGCTTTGAGATCAGCATTTGAAGCATTGACCACCACAGAAATCACATTACCACTATCGGTTAAAGTGACGCTGGCAGTTGCTTTTTGACCACTCATATTCGTCGGTACGCGCCAAGCTTGATAAATTTTTTGCTTATATTTGTTTTGCTGCTCTTCGATCTGACGTTTTTGTTCTATTCGTTGCTCTCGTCGTTGCTGCTAGTGTGTTGAGAGCTGTTGATAACGTTCTTGACTCATACCAACCGGGAGTGCGGTAGAGCCGACTTGAATTTGAGTCGTGTTTGCAAAACATATGTTGCATAGGCTGATTAAACACAAAGGTCGTAGTTTTTTCATCGTGTGTAGTTGTATATCAGGCTGATTGTCGTTGGATGAACGCCATTTTAGCTGCTGATTTTGCAGCTCAATGGCGGATGTAGTTTTTTATTTGCTATTTATTTGTGGCTTTAGTATTTGATTAATCAGCTGTTTTAGCTTCTACATTGGCTTTGGCTGCTGCATCGGCTTTGGCTTTGTTGGCCGCATAAGCTTCGACTCTGGCTCTGGCTGCTGCATCGGCTTTGGCTTTGTGGGCCGCATCAGCTTTGGCTTTTGCGTAGATTTGCGGGGGTGGCGAAGCAGTTGATTGATTATTTTCTAAATTAGATTTCTTATTCATGGCATGTGCCTGAAACAATTGATCATAGCGTTCTTGGCTCATCCCAGCGGGAAGTGCTGTCGATTGAATCTGGATATTGGTGTTATTGGCGTATGCGCAATTGAGAAATGAGATTGAAAGTAATACAAGTATTTTTTTCATACTGATCTGCTTTTATAAAGATAGTGCTCAGCAGTATATCGTTTGATCAAAAAAAATAAACCCTGCACTGGGCAGGGTTATGTTTATTTGACGGTTAATACGGTTCTAAATGAACGGGCTTGTTTTCTGGCCTCAGGATCTGAAGGCATTGGATAGGGCGCTGCAGATCGAACGGCCTGTTCTGCACTGGCTTTAACATCTGGGTCTGAGGCATTGACCACCACAGAAGCAACACTACCACTATCTGTTAAGGTGACACTCACCGTTGCTTTTTCACCAGATTTCCCAGTAGGAACGCGCCACGAAGCAGAGACTTTGTTTTTAAAGTCACGGACTGCATTTGAAGCAACCGTTTTAGCTTGTGCTTTTTTCTGGGCGGCTTCTTCTGCTGCTTTTTTCGCGGCAGAGGCTTTAGCTTCTTCAGCAGCTTTGGCTTTTGCAGCTGCATCTGCCTTGGCTTTTTCAGCTGCGGCATCGGCTTTGGCTTTTGCTGCTGCGTCAGC
>JASLIY010000131.1 GCA_030152675.1 Acinetobacter sp. | reverse complement strand
GGCAAGCCCACATCCAAGATAATAAAATCAAAATCCTGTTGCTCAACCAAGGTAATCGCCTGTTGGCCAGTATTGGCCCAAATCACTTGCCAGTCTTCGCGTTCTAGTGCATAACGCAGCGGCATTAGGATCGCAGCATCATCTTCGATACAGAGGATTTTTTTGGGCTCATTCATAAGGCAGTCAAGTTGATAGTCACAAGGCGAAATAGTCAGTTGATGATTTAGAGCATTCTTCGCTCATCTGTCAACGCTTAGCAGAGCTTAGATCAATATGCGTGCATAGAGAATCATTTTTTAGCGTTTTTCAACGTATTTGAGCGATTTGATTGTGATGAAGATCAAGCAAGATTGTGCAGTCGATTGCGAGCGCGTGTCGCAAGTGCCGTTATCGCGGCGGGGAGGAGAAACAGAGAGATGCGATCACGAGTTTGTCCTGTCATTAATCGGATTGGATCGTCACGTCAATCACAGGACAATATGCTAAATGAACGGTATTGTTTAGCATCTCTTTGCCCAGATTGGATAAATATGGGCAGGGCTAAGACTACACTAAATTTTCGCTTGTGGTGCATAAAATAACCGAACTTTGGTCGAATTGCATTCGATTGACTAAGTTTTAGTCAAACTTGGAGCATAAGGAGCATCATCAGGGCTTTGCGATCGAAGTGCTGTCATGCATTTGGGGGAGATGTCATGTCGCAACTGCTACAGCGTCGACCACAGCGAAAGTTGTGGGTCAGACTGTGCCTCGCTGAGTTGGTAAACTCCGATCCCGATTAGACGAAATCGATCCTGAGTGTCGATCTGCATCTCATCTAATAATTGCGTCAGCAAGCTATGCAGATCTGAAGCATTTTGAAAGGCTTGCTTAAAACTTTTGCTGTGTTGAATGACCCGAAAGTTATTCAGTTTGAGTTTGACGCTAATCCCACGTGCCTGAAGTTGCTTCTGACTGAGATTGGACCAGACCCGATCGATTAACTTTGGCCAGTGCGCCAAACACTCTGCCAAGCTCAGGTCTTGATCGAAGGTGGTTTCTTTGGAGATCTGCTGTCGTTGCCGTTCCGCCTCGACCGGACGTTCATCGATGCCTTGGGCATAGAGATAAAGTTGTAGTCCGTATTTACCAAAATGTTGCAGCAATAGATTTTGCTCAACTTGTTGCACATCGCCGAGGGTAATCAGGTTTAAGGCTTTGAGCTTTTCTGCTGTCACGCGGCCGACGCCCGGAATTTTAGTCAGTGGCAAATCCTTGATAAAGGCTTGGATCTGCTTGGGCTTGATGATGAAAATCCCATGCGGCTTGTGCCAGTCAGAGGCGATTTTGGCCAGAAATTTATTCGGTGCTACGCCAGCAGAGGCGGTGAGTCCAGTCTGTTGCAGGATATCGGCTTGGATCGCCATCGCAACTTCGGTGGCACTGGGCATATTTTTGAGATTGGTGCTGACATCAAGATAAGCTTCATCCAGTGACAGTGGTTCAATGATCGGGGTATAGCACTGAAAAATTTGATGGATCTGTGCCGAGACCGCCCGATATTTATCAAAGTTGGGTTCAAGCACCACCACCTGTGGGCAGCATTTGCGTGCCTGTGTCATCGACATCGCAGAACGTAGACCAAATGCCCGCGCAGGATAGGACGCTGCCGCGATGACGGCGCGCGGATGATGTGAGGCGATCACCACCGGTTGATCCCTGAGTTCAGGATGTTCACGTAATTCGACCGATGCATAAAAGGCATCCATGTCGATATGGATAATTTTTCTCATGCAAGACGCCATGTTAACAGCATAGATAGGCTTATTTTAAGTCAATTTCACTGCAAAATTCAGCTTTTGTCATGGCCTTAGCCATCCTTCACAGCTGGGTTTCATATTTTGCTACGGCTTTATTTTTCAGCTGATTGTATGGGGCGAGCGCGCTGTTGTAAAAATTGCGCCCATGCCTGAGCTGAACCATGAAAAACATTCAGATCGACTTGGGTTGAGATGCCCTTGATCTTGCCTTGATTGCTGTGCTGCCAAAACAACCATTGCGGCTGTGGCGCTGGATGCGCGGATTGATAATCTCTGATCCAGATCGGTGTCTGCGCAAAATGCCCTTTGAGAACGATGTGATAAAAGTTGGGTGTGGTATAGAAAATCGGTTGCTTGGCATAGTGTTGATAAAGACGATCATGCATGACGCGGATGTGTTTGAGTAATTTTTCTTGGCTGCTGCTGTTGATGCAGGCGCTGTCATATTCAAGATCAATGACTGGGGGCAGGGCATTGGCCTTGTTGGGCACGGTTTGGATAAAGTGCCGAGCTTGCGCTTCGCCATCACCACAGAGCCGAAAAAAATGGTACGCCCCGACCTGTAAGCCTTGTTCACGTGCCGCCAGCCAATTGTCCTGAAACTGACGGTCATTAAAATCACCCCCTTCGGTGGCTTTGAGATAGACAAACTGATACTGCTGCGGCGAGATCAACGACCATTGAATTTTGCCTTGATGATGCGACACGTCAAAGCCCTTGATGGGATAGGACTGTGCCGTGGGATCTGTGGTCGATTGTGCCGTGGCCCAACTGCTTGATCCTTGGATCAGTAACAACATCATGCTCAGCAGTAGTGAGAGACGCTGTTGCAGCATGCGCCGCAAAGAGCGCGTGCTTAAGGCTGCGTGTGGGGCTTGGCTCATAGCGCTTGATCCTTGGGAATCTGCCAGAAGGTCCATGCTGCAATAACGTTGATCGCGCCGAGACAGATAAAGGACCAATGGAAGGCCGAGGTGACATTTTGGGTCACTTCAAGATGGGTGAAATAGTTCAGCAAGGTACTTGCCAGTGCCACGGCAATACTCATGGACAACATCATAATCATGGACAAAAAACTATTGCCACTACTGGCATCTTGTTGCGGTAGATCTTTGAGGGTCAGGGTATTCATACTCACGAATTGTAAGGAGTTCAGTACCCCAAAGACAAAGAAATGCAGGGCGCGTAGCGTTTCAGGTGTCTCTGCGGTGGTCAGCGCAAAACTGGCAATACACAGTCCTAGTAATAAAGTATTGATCAACAAAAACTGTCGATAGCCAAAGCGTTGAATCATCGGCCGGATGATCGGTTTGGAAAATAGCGAACCGAGTACGATCGGAGTCATCATCAGGCCGGTGATCAATGGCGAAATCCCAAAAGCCACTTGCAGCATCAAGGGCATCAAGAAGGGAATCGCATTGCCACTTAAGCGGGCAAAAAAGTTGCCCAAGATGCCGATGGTATAGACTTTGTTTTTAAATAACTTACTGCGAAATAGTGCATTTTGATGACTGTGCGCATGATAGGCATAGCACAACATCGCCAACAGACCCGCCCCAAGCAGGCTCAAGCTAAACATTCGAGTTTTCGAGGCTGCGGCGAGACTTTCAATCCCCAAGGCCAGACCGATCATGGCGATCGCGAGTAGCACAAAACCACTGAGATCAAAACGTTTTACCCGTGCTTCAGTGAGATTTGGCATGGCTTTAAAGCTGACCAAGACGCCCAAAATTCCCATTGGAATATTGATCAGAAAGATCCAGTGCCAACTGGTGTATTCGACCAACCAACCGCCGACCATAGGCCCGATCAATGGACCGATTAAGCCAGCCAAGCTCATTAAACTCATGGCTGCCAGAAACTGTTCGCGTGGGATCAGTTTGAGCAGTGCCAGCCGGCCGACCGGCATCAGTAATGCACCGCCGATGCCTTGCACGATCCGAAAGCCAATCAGTTGCTCATAGTTTTGTGACAACCCACAGCCCAAAGAGCCCAAGGTGAAAATCACGATCGCAGCGATAAAGACGTGTCGAATCCCAAAGCGATCAGCCAGCCAACCACTGAGGGGGATAAAGGTGGCAACTGCGAGCACATAACTAATCACGACATTGTGCATGCTCAACGGATTAACCGCCAAGCTTTCTGCCATGGCTGGCAAGGCGGTATTAATAATCGTGGTATCCAGACCTTGCATAAAAAAGCCAATGGACACCAAAAACACCAATAAACGAAATTCAGGTTTGAGACCTTGATGCGCTTGTTGAGTCATGAGAATCAGTCGAAAACGTAGGCTGTGTGAACTCTAGTCTAAAGCAAATGCTTAGCTAGTTGTATTACAATCAAATTGCTTGAAGCGTTCGGCAAAACAGCATATTTCAGTCAGCAGACTTGCTCTACAACTCCGCAGCAACCCAGTCTAACCCTCGGCTTGAGATACTCGCAGCAGTTAATTTCTTTCTTTTGAATCATAAAAACAACCATCGATCAGCTGCTGTAAAATTCATCAATTTGACATTAAAGCCGACTAGCATGAAAACAATTATTGCGAATAAAACTGGATAATTTCAATGCATTATAAGATTTCAGTACTCTGCCTAACGCTGTTGAGTATGGGGTTGGTTGCGTGTAACAGTGATGATAAAGATCAGGTGGTCATGACGCCACCTGTGGTTGAAGAAGCCACACCAAAAACGATCAGTCTAAGCTTGTTGGGGCGTTATGAAACAGGGGTGATGAATGAAAGCGCCGCTGAAATCCCAGCCTACGATGCACGGACGCAACGCGTATTTGTGGTGAATGCCAAAAAAGGCATGCTCGATGTATTAGATCTGTCTCAACCTGCATCGCCACGGCATATCGCAGAACTTTCTGCACGAGATTATTTGCCGGGCTCAGAGATCAACAGTGTGGCGGTGAGCAATGGCATTGTGGCTGCCGCAGTACAGGCCGCCAATAAAACAGATCCCGGGAAGGTGGTGTTTTTTGATAGCAAAACCTTGGCTTATATCAGTCAAGTTCAAGTGGGTGCACTGCCGGATATGTTGACCTTTAGCCCAGACGGAAAAATGCTGCTGGTGGCGAATGAGGGTGAGCCCAATGATGACTATAGTATTGATCCAGAGGGATCAGTGAGTCTCATCGATGTGAGCAACATCCAGCAGCCTCAGTCGACCGAGCTCGGCTTTTCTGCATGGAATGATCGTAAAGCTGAATTGATCGCTGCTGGAGTACGCATTTTTGGCCCCCATGCGAGTGTGGCTCAAGACCTTGAACCGGAATACATTGCGATCAGTGAAGACAGTAAAACAGCGTGGGTGAGTTTGCAGGAAAATAATGCATTGGCCAAAATCGATTTGCAGGCGAAAAAAATCACCGATATTTTGCCGCTGGGTTTCAAAGATCATGGGCTTCAGCAAAATGCGCTCGATGTCAGCGATCGTGATCTCGATGGCAAAACTGGCAAGATCAATATCCAAGCATGGCCAGGATTGATGGGGATGTATCAACCGGATTCGATCGCATCTTATCAAGTCAAGGGTCGCAATTATGTGGTCACTGCAAACGAAGGTGATTCACGTGAATGGTTGCGTGATGAAAAGGCTTATTATGCGGGTCAAAGCCAAGCGGGATATGTTGAACAGATCCGCATGAAGCATTTGTTTAATGCCAAGGGCTTTAATCAGAAAGGTGATTATCCGGCACATCTACAGCAATTGGCACCCGGTATACGCGGTGCCAAACTTGATCCTAGCGTATTTGCTTACTGTGGTGCCACAACACAAGCGCCGGGCGCCTGTCGTGATGATCTCAACTTAGGGCGTCTCACCATTGCGTGGAATATGGGCTATGACACCGATGCCAATGGACAACCGCAATTGGATGCCAATGGCTTTTTAAACTATAAGAACATCTATGCCTATGGTGCACGTTCATTCAGTATTTGGGATGATCAAGGCCGATTGGTTTGGGATTCGGGCAGTGAGTTCGAGCGAAAGTTAGCAGAACTGTTCCCAGCACAGTTTAACAGTGACCACGGTAAAGTGGCGTTCGATGATCGTAGCGACAATAAGGGACCAGAGCCCGAAGGGATTGCGATTGGAAAAATCGGCAACAAGACTTTTGCCTTTATCGGTTTAGAGCGAATGAGCGGTATCATGTTGTATGACATTAGCCAGCCGACACAACCAGTCTTTATTGAATATATGACTACACGTGATTTCAATGCTGCTGACCCACTCAAACAAGGTGACTTAGGTCCTGAGGGATTGAGTTTTGTCTCTGCCAAAGATGCCCCAGATGGCAAGCCATTGTTGATTGTTGGCAATGAGGTCAGTGGCAGTACTGCGATTTATCAAATCAATCTCAAATATTGAGTGTCGAGTCGAGTATTGAGACGTTCAGGTTTTTAGAATCAGAAAATAGAAATAACCATAAACAGCATATCTAGGCCATCAAATCTAGGCCATCAAAAAAAGACCGTGTTGATTTTCGCATCGACACGGTCTTTTTTATGCAAATAGAGGAATTTTTTGTTTTAAAGTTCAGCTTCGGCAGGGGTGTGCAGTGCCTGAATCACATCCATAACCTGGTTGAGATGATCACAGACCAAGAGTTTGGCACGATGCTCTGGCGGTAAAAATCCTTCTGTGGTGGCGTGGTCGAGTTGAGCAATCAGATGGTTATAAAATCCATTGACGTTATATAACATCATCGGTTTTTGATGCCGCTCTAACTGTGCCCACGTGGCGATTTCGAGGATTTCTTCAAAGGTACCTAAGCCACCCGGCAATGCCACAAAAGCACTGGCACGGTCAGCCATAAGGTTCTTACGTTCATGCATCGACTTGACGATATGTAGTTCAGTCAGGTTGGGATGCGCGATTTCATAGTCCAACATAAACTCAGGAATGACCCCGACCGTTTCACCGCCGTATTCGATCACAGTATCAGCGACTTGACCCATGAGGCCGATGCTGGCACCGCCATAGACGATGCCGAAATTGGCTTCTGCGATATGCTGTGCCAGTTGAATGGCACTTTCTCTATAACGTGGATGATGGCCAGCACGTGAACCACAGTACAGGGCGACGAGGGTTTGTGTTGTTGTCTGATGAGGATTACGAGAGTTTTCAGTCATTGGTTTTATTACACTGTTCATCAATTATTTTTTCACCTTAATCTAGCACGATATTTTTTCTTGCTCCAGTTTAAGTGGCAAGTGTGACAGATTGATGTGTAGATTTGGTTGGCTCCGAGTGACTAAAAAGCCTGTATATCCGTGATGTTGGTACAGCTGCTATGACGTGCTCAATCGATGCGACAGTCGCTAAATTACTTTGACCAGATAGATTAAATCAAGAAATAAGATGAATTTCTGTGTGATCTTACCTATACTATTTTCACGTTTGACAACTAATGAATCAACAATGGGTAGTGGTTGTAGTCGCTCCGAAATTATACAGTCTTTTCAAATAATAACAGTTCAATACTTTGTGAGGCCTCAGGCGCAGTGCCGGTATTCTGACCAAAACATTGATCAAAGCATGCAGCAAAATGGGCTGCAAGGCAGACATCAACTGTTGGGTCAGAACGATCGAATGAGCATGCTGGAGTGGGCACAATGATATTTGAATGGATGTCCGATCCATCTGCTTGGGTCGGTTTGGCGACCTTGGTCGTATTAGAAATCGTTTTAGGCATTGATAACTTGGTATTTATCGCGATTCTGGCGGAAAAACTTCCACCGGAACAGCGTAATACTGCGCGTATCGTCGGCTTATTGCTGGCCTTGGTCATGCGCTTGATCCTACTGGCCTCGATTGCTTGGGTGGTCACGCTGACCGCACCGTTGTTCCATATCATGGAGCATCCATTCTCCGGTCGTGATCTGATCTTGCTGTTCGGTGGTGTGTTCTTGCTGTTTAAAGGCACCATGGAATTGCATGAGCGCATCGAAGGCAAAGCGCATATTAAAGAGGAAAATCCAGTTCACGCCGTGTTCTGGATGGTGATCGTGCAGATCGTGGTACTCGATGCGGTGTTCTCTTTGGACAGTGTGATCACGGCAGTCGGCATGGTCAAAGAGCTGTCAGTGATGATGATCGCGGTGGTGATCGCCGTGGGCATCATGCTCTGGGCATCGAAGCCATTGATGGATTTCGTCAACAAGCATCCGACCGTGGTGATCCTGTGTCTGGGCTTCCTGATGATGATCGGTTTCTCCTTGATCGTCGAAGGCTTTGGCTTCCATATTCCGAAGGGCTATCTCTATGCCGCGATTGGTTTCTCGGTACTGATCGAGTTTATGAACCAAACCATGCGTAAAAACCAAGAGAAATTGGTCACCACCAATGATCTCCGTTTTAAAACGGCTTCTGCGGTATTGCGTATGTTGGGGGGTAAGAACAACCACAGCACAGATATCTCCAATCAAAACAATGACAATGTCCCTGCCACTCAGGCAACGGCCAATGAAATGTTTGAAGATGAAAATAGCGCCTACCACAGCGTTATGGTGCAAGGCGTGTTGGGTCTGTCTGAACGTCCAGTCAAGTCAGTGATGACACCACGTCCAGAGTTGGAATGGCTGGATCTCGACGATGATGCTGAGGTGATTAAACGTCGTTTGATGTCGATGACCCACTCACGTTTGATCGTGGCACATGGTGAATTGGACAATCTCGCGGGCATCGTCTTGACCCATAAAGTTTTGAATGACTATATCGAAACTGGGGTACTGGACTTTCAAAAGCATCTGCGTGAACCGGTGATCGTGCATGAAAATGCGCAAGTGCTGATGGTGATGGAGCAGTTGCGTCAAGCACCGTTGCAGTTGGCGATCGTCCTCAACGAATATGGTTCGATTGAAGGGATTGCGACGCCGATCGATGTACTCGAAGCCATCGCAGGCGAGTTCCCGGACGAGGATGAGCTCGAAGCGGCAGCCGAAAGTCTTGAAGATGGTTCATTGATCCTTGAAGGTTCAACCGATATTCGCTATGTCTCGTTATTGCTGGACTGCGATTTGGTCGATGAGGCTGAGCAATACTCAACCCTTTCAGGTTATATCCTTTTCCATCTTGGGCGTTTGCCTGAAAATGGTGAAAGCTTGCAAGCCGATGGTTATATGTTTGAAATCATGACCATGGATGGACACAAGATCGACAAGGTACATATCGTAGATATTGAGCCATCGCCTAAAGATGAATAAAGTCCTCAGTTCAATTGCGGCATGCATGTGCCAGCTTAAAAAGACGCATCACATGCCGTTATGAAGATATGTAGCACTCAACAATCAGCCCCCAGTGGGCTGATTTTTTTAGGTATGCAACTTTTCAATCGCGGCAGCTATCAGTCGAGAAATAACATTTGCTGACGTTGCTGACGTTGCTGACGTTGCTGACGTTGCTGACTTGGTGGTGTGGCGGCTTGGATTGAGTGTATGCCATGGAAAGGGTTAAGATCATGGCCTTGAATGATTCGAACTTAGATTGAGATTGTTGCATGTCCGAAAAAGCTTGTCCTTGTGGTTTAGGCGCTTATGCCAACTGTTGTCAGCCACTGCATTTAGGTACTGCACAGGCCACAAGTGCCGCGCAGTTGATGCGTTCGCGCTACAGTGCTTTTGCTTTACAGCAGATCGACTATATCGTGAACACCACCGCGATCGGTCAGCAGGCAGCGCTGGATCGAGCCGCGATCGCAGACTGGGCTCAGGCCAATCAATGGCTGGGCTTGGAGGTGGTGCAGGCCCAAGAGAAACTCGACAAAACCCATGCCCAAGTTGAATTCAAAGCCCATTATCGTGCTGTAGACGCGGGTGTTGCGGCACCGGCATACGTCCACCATGAAGTATCACACTTTGTTTGGCATGCACAGCGTTGCTATTTCTTAGATCCAACCACTGAACTCCAACTCAGTATGAAACAACCTTGTCTGTGTGGGTCACAGAAAAAATTTAAACAATGTTGTGCCGCATATATAAATTGAGCAGTGTTTTATCTTAGAATGACCCGCTCAATAGACCCGCAGTGGAAGTACAACCGCAATGCTATTACTGGTGATCTACATTATCGCAATAACCGCAGAAGCCATGACCGGTGCACTTTCGGCTGGACGACGCAGTATGGATTGGTTTGGGGTGATGCTGATCGCCTGTGTGACGGCGTTGGGCGGGGGGTCAGTCCGTGATGTGCTGTTGGGACATTATCCACTGACCTGGGTCAAGCATCCTGAGTACTTGGTTCTGACCTGTGCTGCAGCTTTTGTGACGATTATTATCGCCAAATGGATGCGCCATCTGCACTCGATCTTCTTATTACTCGATGCTTTGGGGCTGATCGGCTTTACCATCATCGGCTCTCAGATCGCGATCGAAATGGGGCATGGTTTTGTGGTTTCCGCTGTCGCAGGGGTATTGACTGGAGTCTCGGGCGGGATCTTACGCGATATCTTGTGTAATGATGTGCCCTTGGTATTCCGCCGTGAACTATATGCCAGTATTTCCTTTGTTTCGGTGATCTTTTATTGGGTCTGTCACGATATTGGACTCTCGCTTGAGTTGACCATTGTTTCGACCCTGATCTTTGGTTTTTCTCTACGCTGCATCGCGATTTACTTTGGTTTGGAAATGCCGAAGTTTATCTACAAAGACGATGACGAACAGTCCGCCTCCTCCAAAGACGAGGGCTGAGCGCACAGCGCATGGACGAACATCAAACTCATTTCAAAAGATAAATAGGGCGCTGACGAGCTGATACCGTCGGTGCCACAGCTTTGA
>JASLIY010000128.1 GCA_030152675.1 Acinetobacter sp. | reverse complement strand
AGGTTGGAAAATGAAAATTTTAGTCCGTAACTTAGAGCGTTCAGTTACTCAAGAAGAGCTTTTGGAGCTGTTTAAACCTTATGGACAAGTCGAATCATGTGTCGTCGTGATGGACAAAGAAACAGGCAAATCCAAAGGTTTTGGTTTTGTTGAAATGACCAATGGTCGTGAAGCAGTGAAAGCCATTAAAGGTCTCAATACCTTACGTGTTAAAGGTATTGGGATGCGTGTTAAAGCTGCCAGCGAAGAATAAGTTTTCACCTTGATTCAAGTTCCAATCCGGTGTGTTGATTCAAGGCTAAAATTGTTGTCAGTGAAATGATCAGTGGCTGAGTGGGTTGAGTTGCGTCTTGATTGGCGATTCAGTTCACAGTCGCTCATCAGAGTGTTCCATCACTCTGGCTGATCCATCGGTGTCGACATGAGATCATCAATATGTTGCGGAAATAACTTTAAATCTGCGTCAAGCATGTTTAATCTTAGTACTCTATAGGATGGAGGACATTGAACAATGTCACGTGTTGCTCGTTATCATGCCGATCGAACCAATCAAAAGCTATATTTCACACGACTGGCTTGTCAACAAGCTGAACTCACTGAACATATCCAACAAGCACAGTCACATCGAGAAGCCGCCGTATTTCATTTACATGGCGCGATGCTGGCTTTTTTACAAGAATTAGTCCGTTACTATCGCCTCAATGATCTGCAGCCGACCTTGAAGTCAATTGAAACTTTGATGGCAGACAAAGGTCAGGTTTCACCTGAAGTTTCGATTTTACAACAACTGGCCAAGGATGGATTTATCGCTGAACTCAAGCGTGCTTATCGCCTATGTCAGTATGCACCTGAGCCAAGTTTGCATGAGCCAGAACTTGAGACCTCTTCACATTTGATCATTAAAGTCACCCAGACCACGCAAGCATGGTTACCTGACACCAAGATTTTACGTGAATGGCTTCGAGATTTGACCCAATTGATTGATGGTTTCCGCAATGAGATGGTCGAGTTTTGATTTGTTCAAATTTTGACTTGAATTTATTTGCTTGCATCCCGATATATCTTTACTAAGCATTACAAAGTACATCCTGTACTTTGTGCCATGTTCAGCATGGAGGACGTATGTCTATAGAAGAGTTAAAAGAATTGTTTGGCAATCAAGAAGTAATTCTTGAGTTAGTCCAATTAGAAGGTGGTGAATTGGCATTGCGTAATGCGGGTTCAGAAACAGAACCTTTGGTCACGATCCAATTTAGCCAAGAGATTAAAAGCATTCTCGGTGATCAAACGCCGGTATTGGCTCAACATATGATTCAGGCGGCCTTGTTTGCACTGATGGAAAAACATATACAAAAAGCGGATGTAGACGTGATTGAAGAGACACCACGTTACTTAAGTTAAACCCGATTTGAGCTGCCCAATGATTGAATAAGAGGTCGTAGCCCATTCAGCGGTATCACTACGACAGAAATATGCTGTTCGCAGTGATACTTTTTTGCGTTTTCATTGTGTTTTGATTGCGCTTTTATCTGTGTTTTTTATACATTTTTTAGGCTTCCTATTGGCTTGGTTTTTGGGTGTTTTTTTAAACACGTGCCTGATAGGTGTGTTGATGAATTCTTAATCTGTCTGCGCGTAGGGTGCAAGAGCGATTAGACTGAAATTAAGCGTAAAAATTCTAGCGATAATTCTTTTTTTCTAAGGCAGCTTTGTGATGAAGTTGCCTTATTTTGTTTATACGGATAAATTTTTAAAAGCAACGAAATTGACGTTACTAATTGGTTGAAATATATAGTAAATATTTAAAGTTAAAAAGTGACATTTTATTAAAAATACTTTTATATTCAATTGTTTGTGTTTTTATTTTGGCTGAGGTTGGTATCGGGTTAAGGTCATGAATCTGCAATATTAAAGCGGTATTGTTCACTCGTTGCTCGTGATTTTTTATCAACTAAATTGATGTTTTTTATTAGTTCATCACTTTTTGTGATATATTTGCTCTACTTTTAACCGTGTGGGGGGAGTTGAGCGAGCTAAATAAACACATGATGTGTTCTAAAAATCGCCACTCATTTATTGGATCCTGATGTGAAAATCGCTTCTATTTTAGAGTGAGGTCTGTTTGAATTTTGATCCATATGCAGCCCGTTGAAGCGACTTGAATTAAATAAGATTTAAGTAAATTTCAACATGAGAAGCACGAACTCAAAACTAATGGAGATAGTCATGACAAGAATTGCAATTATCGGTGCTGGTCCCAGTGGGATGGCCCAATTAAGAGCTTTCCAATCAGCAAAGGCCAAAGGTCTACAAGTTCCTGAAATTGTATGTTTTGAAAAACAAGATGATTGGGGCGGATTATGGAACTACACTTGGCGTACAGGTGTAGATGCAAATGGCGAACCTGTTCATGGCAGTATGTATCGTTATTTATGGTCCAATGGCCCTAAAGAAGCATTAGAATTCGCAGATTATACGTTTGACGATCATTTTAAAAAGCCAATCGCCTCTTATCCACCACGTGAAGTGTTGTGGGATTATATTCAAGGCCGTGTCAAAAAAGCCGGTCTCAAAGAACAAGTTCGTTTCAATTCGGCTGTGAAATTTGTTGAGTTTGATGATGAAACTCAGCAGTTTACAGTGCATGTTTCCGATCATGATCAAGACGAAGTGTATACCGAACAGTTCGACTATGTGGTGATGGCTTCGGGTCACTTTTCTACGCCGAATGTTCCAGAATTTGAAGGCTTCGACAAATTTAATGGTCGTATTTTACATGCGCATGATTTCCGAGATGCAGTTGAATTTAAAGATAAAACTGTATTGATCGTCGGCAGTAGTTATTCAGCAGAAGACATTGGTTCACAGTGCTATAAGTACGGTGCCAAACAGATTTATAGCTGCTATCGTAGCAACCCGATGGGCTTTAAGTGGCCAGACAATTGGAGTGAAAAACAGCATTTACTCCGCGTCGATGAGCAAACGGCTTATTTTGGTGATGGTAGCTCAGCAGAGGTTGATGCGATTATTTTATGTACGGGCTATTTGCATCATTTCCCGCATATCGCAGAAGATTTACGTTTAAAAACCAATAACTGCTTATATCCATTGGGCTTGTATAAGGGTGTGGTCTGGGAACAGAACCCACGTATGTTCTATTTGGGTATGCAGGATCAGTGGTATACCTTTAACATGTTTGATGCACAAGCATGGTATGTCCGCGATGTGATCTTGGGTAAAAAAACCTTGCCGAATCAAGAGGAAATGATGGCACATAGCCAGCAATGGCATGCGCGTGAACAGGCGCTGAAGGGTGCTGAGGATCAAGTTAAATTCCAGGGTGAATATATTCAGCAGTTAATTGCTGAAACTGATTATCCTGAAATTGATATTGATGCTGTGAATAAGATTTTCATGCAGTGGAAGAAAGACAAGCAAGAAAATATTATGGGCTTTAGAAACAAGGTGCATCGTTCAGTTATGACTGGAACCATGGCCAAGCCGCATCATACGCCTTGGCTGTATGCACTTGATGATTCAATGGAAAGTTATTTGCGGGCTCAGCAAAACCAAACCACACAGCTGGACTCAGCCAAAGCACCTGCACAAGCAGTAGGTGAAAAACGCGCAGTTAAAGCCGGTTAAGTCGTTGTTCTATAGTAAACGTCCGCATGTAATATAAGAAAAATAGTGACGAACAAAAGACCTGATGA
>JASLIY010000039.1 GCA_030152675.1 Acinetobacter sp. | reverse complement strand
GATCACTTCATCAAATAGTGCGGTGGAGAGCGCTTCTTCATGACCGATAATAATCGGCCGCTCAGAATCCGACGTTTCACCCCCTTGCATGTGTGCATGTGACATCAAGATCAGGGCTTGATCTGCTGTTTTACGCGCTTGCGCTAGTGCAATCAGGCGTTGATGGATATAGGCAATCGCGGAGGTACTGTCTTGGGTCTGCTCATGATGACCTGTGATTTCGGCAGAGCGTAAGAATGGCAGTGCCAAGCACCAAGCCACGATGTTGTCTTCATGCTCATCTGCCGAGGCATAGATCGGTACCAAAAGCCGATCCAGATCCAATTGTTGTTGAGCATCACGATGAATCACCCCCACGGCTTTGGCGCGATATTTTTCGAGCAGTGGTTCGACTTGTTCGATGCGATAGCCTGAGTCATGATTGCCAGCAATCATCAGGGTCTGCATCTGCGGTGCACGTTGATGGGCATCGGCCAAAAATTGATAGAGTTGCTTTTGTGCTTGCGAGGCGGGGTTGATCACATCAAACACATCACCTGCAATCAGCAGCGCATGGGGTTGGCGTTGCTCAATTTGATCCAATAACCAGACTAAAAATTGTTCATGTTCATATTGACGTGAATGGTGATAAAAATACTGCCCCAAATGCCAGTCTGAAGTGTGAAATATACGTACGGTCATGAATCTGTCGCGCTGAGTTGAGCCCAAAAGAATACGTTAGCATAATTTCGTTTCGGCCGTAGCACACTAGACTAAAATATAAGCTGCAGATCGCTGAAAAGATGAGTGATTTTAATACTTTATGGCAGCGATCTTTGCGTTAATGTTGCGAGTGGAAGTCGGGGGCTTAGCTACTGCTGTCTTTGGGATATTCTAAAATCCGTGGAAAATGAAAATCATAATCCGCTAAGGCATAGCGATAAAGTTGTGCTGGGCGTTTGCCTGCGATCTTCGAGTGTTCGGTTTCAAGCACCACGCCTGCATCGATCATACGGCGTCGAAAGGATTTTTTCTCTAGACTTTGTCCCAAGATGATCTCATAGACCTGCTGTAATTCAGTCAGGGTAAACAGCGTCGGCATCAAGCTAATCGGCAATGCGGTATAACGAGTACGACTTTGTAGACGTTCAAAGGCTTGATCCAAAAGCTGTTGATGATCAAAGGCCAAGGTCATTTTGCGCGCCTGTTCGATCGGAATCCATTGGCTATGTTCGGTGTGTTGATTTGGGGCGTGTTGCAGCAACTGATGATCGAGTAAAGCGAAATACAACACCGTGACTGACCAGCCGCGTGGATCACGCGTAGCATTGCCAATGCTGGCGACCTGTTCTAGATAGGGCGAGTCAATCGCGGTTTTTTCAAGGAGTTTGCGCTGTGCCGAAGCAGCCAAATCCGTATCTTGTTCGAGATTTACAAAACCGCCCGGCAGCGCCCATTGATCCTTGGCAGGGAAGTTGGAACGTTGAATCAACAATACATGTAATTGTCCAGATTGCACCGAGAAGATCGCCATATCCACGGTCAATAACGGTGTCGGATATTGATTGCTTTGATACTGGGCCAGATACGCTTGTTCCGCGCTAAGATTCACTGCTCATACTCACTGTAATGACTGAGGTGGAAACTCAAAACTGTAACCAAAGTTTTGAGGAGGTCGTTCACTTGATTGTAACGACCCTCGATCATATTGAGCAATCAATTCCTGTTTGAGTGCGTGAGCGACTGTGCCAGTCTTTGACGAATCTGAGCCAAGTTGCATTTGCGGCGCAGTTCGCCATCTTCAAAGACCGTCTCTAAGGCACCATTGTGTTCCTGAGCAGGGCTTTGTTGGTCAAACAGTTCAAAGCCTGCGGGGCTGTGTTCAACCCGTAGCAATCCTTTGGCAGAGCGCTTGGTGCCAGCGTCCGTGATCGGATCTTTAAACAGTTCGCGGCCTACGCCATTGACCTGTCCCCATGTGGCTTTGACCGCAAAACCAAAGCTGTCACGGGTCAGATAGTTATAGGTATAGCTGCCGATCCCAAACACCAAGTTGTTGGAGGCAAAGCCTTTGGCCTCAAGACCCGCCAAGATATCTTGGGCGCGTTGCAAGGTGATCGAGTCTCCATAGATCAAGCCAACTCGTGGATGCAGAACACGATAGTGTTTAGCAGTCATGCTACCGCCAAAGATCTCCCATAGACATTCCACCGCACCCTTATAGGCTGGACTGCCGACCGTGGCATCTGGATCACCGCAAATGATTTTGACTGGATCACCAGAATCGGGACGAAATACAACTTTGGCCAATCCAAGTGCATTCGGTGAACGCGCTAAGATTTCATCCTTTAAGGCCAGACTGAATTCGCTGATGACACGCCAGAAGTCCCAAGTATCTGAAACGATGCTGACGATACCAGAAGGGTAGAGCTCGCAGATCAAGCGCCTAAAGGTTTCAAGTTCTGATTCCTCACGGCCCATGCACATCACACTGTGTTCTGTTGCTGGTACTGATACCCCGATCACCCCTTCAGCGTCGTAATACTGTTCTATATAATCAATCGCCAACACGGCATCTGTCCCGATGAAGCTACACAAGTGGCCGGCGCTGGCTTGGGCGGCATCATAGATACCACTCATGCCACGACTACTAAAGTCATGGGCTTGTAGTTCAACAAAGTCCAAGTCTGCACCGGTCTTGTGGGCATATTGAGTCAATAAGCGTTTGTATTCGTATGCAATACTCGCCGTGGTACAGGATTTCCACAGTTCTGCACTGAGGACGGTTTCGATATAGTTGGTCAGCCAAAAAAACTCAGGCAAGGTGTTGATGATGGTCAAGACGGGCACCCGCATATTGACCCGACTGCCTTCTTCGAGCGCTTTAATCTTAAGCGGCAGATAGCCCAAGTCGTGTAGCGCTGCAATATGCTCGATGGGAATTGCATCTGTGCCGAGTGCTAGATCCATCCGACGTTTATAGGTGGCAAGCACCTGTTGTTTGTCTTGTTGGAAAAAGCCTTGATTCCATGTATCGATTAAGAAATGTTGGATAAAACCTTGTAGGCCAAAGAACACCAGTTTGTCATCAAAGTCCGGCAGCATTTTCGCCAAGCGTGAACTGCGAGGAGTAAAGTTGGCATATACATATTCGGTTCCTGCGGGATACTGACGTCTGTGATCTGCTTTATAGAAATCGATTGCGTGTAATGGATTGATTTGAATACTCATTATAGAAACTCCAGTGTTATTTTTATTCATTAAAAATCAAAGTGCCCATGGGCTGATCTGAGCCTGTTGCACATCAGCAGACTGCGTATCGCGGACTTGAATAATATGCAGCTGAGCCCGTTTCGCGGGTTGAGTGTGTGGGCTGCTTGGTTGTTGAGTCAGTTGGCTATTGCATTGTTGCTTGGATGGGGGATTGTGCTGTTTAAGCGGTTGAGCATCTGCAAAGCGATGACTACAAAAGATCTGATCTATGCGGCCATCAAATACCTCAATTCCACGGCTAAAAATGCCATGCGTGACATAGAGTACGATCTGCGCGCAGTTGAGCTGCTTAAGTTGATCGGCGATGGCTAAAAAGGTCGCACCGCCATCACAGATATCATCACAAATCACCGCTGTTTTGCCGCTGAGGTCGGTGGCGTGTACTTGGGTGTGAGTGATCTTGCCCGTGCGCGGATCACGCTTTTTTTCTGCATAGATGATATCCAAAGCTTGAGGACGCTGAGCATCAAAGGCTGCGGCAATGGCTTGACTGCGTGCGACTGCACCGGCATCAGGACAGATCAGCACGCTATCTTCAGCCATTAATATTTCAGTTAAGGCTGGGCTTTGGCGGATGATATGGGCAGGGGAGAGATTGATGATCTCGCTAAACTGCGTATTTTGCTGCAGTAATGCTTCACTGACCTCACTATGCACATCCCAGAGCGTTAATCTGCGACGTTGCGAGGCCGCGGCGGGATTGAGATTGAGCATGCGTGTCATCAGATCGAGAGAAAAAGCCTGACCCGTTGCACAGCGACGATCTTGGCGGGCATAGGGCAGATAAGGCATGACCAAATCGATCTCACAGCCATGTTCTAGCAAAACATTTTCGAGTAATAAATAGTCCATCAAATCAGCACTGCTATAAATCAATGCTTCTATGCTGATCTGCTTGGGAAGTGCGAGCAGGATCTCGGCGGGGATTTGAACCTGACGTTCGCCGCCTGAAAACTGAGTAAACTCAATCGGGCAATCTTGTGCGGATGTTGTTTTAATTTGGATCGGCATGTGCTTGCTCTCTATAGTGGCTGATCGCCAATACAAAATATGGTGTCATAAGGACACTATATTTGACAAGCTTTAATTTGCATATTTTTTGAGTAGCTTAGAATGCGTTGAATACAATCGTTTTTTTGATTTTAATCTGCTCGGATTTTAAGATACTGAGTAAAGCAAAGCACTGCTGAGTGCAATCTCAGTTCATCAAGGAGGGACAGCGGGAAAGCCAAAAGACAGGCAAATAAAAGCCGACGATTCGAGTGATGAGAAAATCGTCGGCCAAAGTGCTTCGTTGATTCAGTGGATTGATCCATAAACAACATTGAAGCAGAGCGGTGGTTTTTTACTTCTAAGTTCGGGTAAAAAGAGAAAGGTCACCGAAGTTATTTGCGGATGCCAGTGCAAATAAAAACGGTTGCTGCTGACCTTATACCCTTATAACGACACTGGTCTTAGTTTGGTTGACAATAATTTTAAAAAAGTTTGAATATTTTCTATAATGGGCCATCTGCCTATAGGACAGCGGCTATGCTTGCGCTAAGTAAATACTATCTCTACTTTTTTTTACTGTGTTTGATTTATACCATGATCATCGGTGTGATCGCCGCGCTGATCCCCAACGAACTGGCAGCGGCTTTAACGGCATTGCCTTATTTGGGTGCGATGGTCAGTGTGCTATTTATCTTTTTAAAACAACAACGCCGTGCACCCACGCTACAAGAAAAACGTCGCTTTGCCGTGGGCTACTTACTGATTTTCTGGGTGTTTAATGCGATTGGCATCGTCGGTAGCGTGGCGCTGTTTGCTCAAGATGACCCACAAATCTGGACTGATATGCTGACTTATCTGCAAAACACTCAATTCCTGCTGTTGATCTTGGTGATGCTGCTGCTGATCGCAACGCCTTTATTTTTGATCACCTATTGGTTCTATGGCAAACAAGCACAGCGCATGGCACAGAAGATGTTTGGGCATATTTAAACCTTGTACGGCTTTTGCTGAACTTCTGCTGAACAGGTACTGTGTTGACCAGCGCTGTTGGATCAATACGCTTCAATAGCCGAGTGTGGCGCCATCTGGATTGCGCGGATCTGAATAACCATAATACTGTCCATCGATCACCTGAATGGTTTGGGTTTTTCCCATGCTTGCTTTTTGTTGTATCTGATGACCGCGTTGTTTCAGGATGGCAATGCTATCGGCGCTGATGCCTTTTTCAATCCGCAGCTCATCGGGCTGCCATTGATGATGAATACGAGGTGTTGCTGCAGCTTCGGCAGGATTCATTTCAAAGTCGATGCTATTGACGATCGTCTGTAATACCGTACTGATAATCTGAGACCCTCCTGGGCTACCGGTAATTAACCAAGGACGTTGCTCTCGCATCACCATGGTCGGCGTCATTGAAGAGAGAGGACGTTTGTTGGCCGCGATGGCATTGGCTTGATTACCAATCAGTCCAAAAGCATTGGGGACGCCCACTTTAGCGGAGAAATCATCCATTTCATTGTTGAGTAAAATTCCTGTACCTGTGGCCACAATGCCGGTTCCAAAATCCATATTCAGGGTATAAGTCACTGCGACAGCATTGCCTTTTTGATCCATGATGGAGTAGTGCGTGGTTTGAGCATGCTCAAAGGGTAGGGGATTGTTGGGTGCGATTTGACTGGCGGGTGTCGCACGATCAGGTGAAATCTTCTGCGCCAAGCTGGCCGCATATTTTTTTGAGGTCAAGCCCTGTACGGGGACTTTAAAAAAATCAGGATCACCTAAGTACTTGGAACGATCGGCATAGGCCAGTTTCATGCTTTCGCTGAGATAGTGGATGCTTTGTGCGCTGTTGGCACCCCAATCATGCAATGGATAGTGCTCTAAAATATTCAACATTTGAATAATATGCACACCGCCTGAACTGGGGGGTGGCATGCTCACGATCTCAAAGCCACGATAGCGACCGCGTAGAGGTTGGCGTTCGATCACTTGATAATTTTGCAGATCTTGTTTTTGCATCTAACCTTGATGTTGCTGTATTTCCGCAATGATTTTGTCACCAATTTCCCCGTGATAAAACGCGCCTGAGCCTTGTGCTGCGATCAGTCGTAGAGACTGCGCCAAATCCTTTTGGACTAAACGCTGACCCGCTTTGAGTGGTTGATTGTCTTTAAAAAAGATCTGTTTGGTACTTGGCCATTGAGATAAGTGATCTTTTTCCTCGTCAAAGACGCTAGCCAGTACGGGACTCACGATAAACCCCTGATCCGCAAGCTGAATCGCCGGTGCCATGACCTCAGCCAAACTGAGACTGCCCCATTTTTTCAAAGCATATTCTAATCCAGCCACCGTGCCGGGGACAGCAATAGCTTTGTGGCTATACAAAGATTGATCTTTAATGACCTCGCCTTTGA
>JASLIY010000026.1 GCA_030152675.1 Acinetobacter sp. | reverse complement strand
TGTAATGTTAATATTTTTAAAAGCTTGTTTTCAAACCCAACCACTCAATCCTGCGAACCGCATTTCATCAAGTGCTTGTTTCTCAACAAGTTTTTATCAACATCACCGCCGATGGATGTGCATTATAGGCGAAATATTTTCAGGCGCAACCCCTATTTTTAAGTTTTAGCGAAATTTGCATTCGCACGTCCAATATTTAAGCGAATTAATACAAATAAGGTGGATTTGGCCTGATTTTGCTGATTATTCAACCTGACTTGTAAGTTATAAATCATGCCATCCCCACAACGGATAGCGTCATCTCATGCGATCGCGGGATTTTAAGAAGCTTGAAAGCCAATTGCAGAAGAAGATTTATGCTTCACTGCCATTTCATCCGCCAAATGTTTCACCACGGCCTCAACATCCGCAAAGGGATGAAAGAAAGATTGGCGCACGATCACCGCAAAGTCACCAGCACAAAGATGATTTAAACCCTGTAATGTGCTGCGTACACGTTCTTCGTCCACCTCAATCTGCAATTGCTGACAAACCTGCTTTAGCAGTTGCAGACGCTGAGCATAATTGAGGTAGTCAAAGTGAATCTTAAAATCAAAGCGACGCAATGCAGCTTGATCCAAATGATCAAACCGATTGGTGGTGGTCACCACGACGCCATTAAAACTTTCAAGCTGAACCAAGAACTCATTCACTTGGCTGATTTCCCAAGAACGCGTGGCATCCTTACGGTCTTGTAGCAAACTATCGACTTCATCGAGTAACAGAACGGCTTGCTGTTCTTCCGCTTCGGCAAATGCTTCGGCGAGGTTCTTTTCCATCTCTCCCACCCACGGTGACATCAGGTCTGAACCTCGCTTAACCAATAGCGGTTGGTCAATATATTCCGCCAACCAACGCGCAAATGCGGTTTTCCCTGTTCCTGATGCACCATATAGACACAAACGGCCAAAACCATGTTGCTGAACTCCTGCAGCAATTTGTTTTAAATCAGCTTTGGTCTGAATAAAATCTAAATCATAAAACTGTGGCAAGGCATGACTATCTAGACGTTTAATCCCCGCATGGCCTTGTGCTTTTAAGGTATCCGAAATCAGTCGATTCATACTCTGTTCAACCGGCAAGTTGTCATTACTCAACTTGGCATGTGTGGCGACACGATAAGCACGACGTAATACAGCAGGCGATAATTGCTCAACATTGGCCAGTGTTTCTTGATAACTCGGGCTCAGATCATCACCGCAATGTTGTTGAATGATATGCACACGTTGTTTTTTCGGTGGCACTTTCATTTCAAACACCAAATCAAAGCGCCGGATAAACGCGGGATCGAGTTGATCTGAGTTCGAGACCCAAATGGTCGGAGTACGATTGTGCTCAAGCATGCGGTTCACCCATGCCTTGCGACTTTGCGCAGTACTTTTCATGCCTGCGCCATTTTCAGTGTCATTAAACACATCTTCGACTTCATCAAACAGCAGCAGTGCGGATTTACCATCAAAAATACTCTGCGCAGCACGATAGGCACATAAACGCCCCGTTGCAGTAATCGCATCACCATCTTCATCTTCACACGAGATTTCAAATAGCTTGACGCCCAACTCAGCTGCCAATACCCGACATAACTGGGTTTTCCCAGTGCCAGAACTGCCGTAAATAAATATATTCACACCGCTGTGTTTATGTCGTTTGACCTGCTGTAAATAGGCCAATGCCAAATCTAATTGTTTTTTGAGATGTGGAAAGTCCGCCATACTCAATTCAGCGGCCGGAGATTTATTAATGGTTCCTACAAATAAATCCATGACATCGTCAGATTTAACCAGCAGTTTATCCACCAACTGATTGGAAACCAGATTCAGTTTGGTTCGTAAATAACCACTATAGTCAGTTTCCATACTGATCAAACCACTGCGATGTAATGCCCCTTGTACCGCAAGCGCTTGGCGCACAGCGTCATAGGACAGTCCCAAGATAATCGCCAAGGCACGCATGATTTTCGCTGCATTGAGCAATCCTAAACTGTCGGCAACATCATCCAACAACTGCTCACTGTGTAGCATCACCACAAAACCTAACATCAGTTTTTCCACGTCATCCAGGTCGAGTAATTGCTGCAATAGATTTAAATTAAATGCCAACTCTGAACTAAATTGCAGTGCTTGTTGTCGCTGCTGTTGCTCAGCCTGTTGATGGAGTCGGACCAATGCCTGATTAGCCACTTGCTGATTAAACTCATCCGCGAGTAAAGCTTCATCCACACCAAGATGCCGTGCGATCCAAGGGTGAGTAAAACAGTGCTCAGAAATAAATTCCCGAGACCCACCCAATTCCACCAAGATGCGCAGTGCCCATAACTTGGCCAAAGGATGAATGTCAGTAAAACCCAGCATATGTTGATCATGCTCAGCTTGGATTAACGCGGGATTTATAAAATCGTTCATATATTCACTTATAATTTCTATATTTCTGACACAGCAAAATCATGGCCATTTTAAAATGCTTAAAACGCTGACGAAGCAAGCGTGATTTTTATTCGACGTGCGTATGAAATAGAGATCAATATTCGATAGGGTGCGACATTTGTCGATTCAAGTGTGCACAAGTTAATGCTTTTCAATTCGACCTATTTTAATGTCATGGGAGTTTAAGATGTGTTTCGGGATTTACAGCATATATGGGTAAGAAGTTATCGTCATTCATAAAGTCAAAATCGCGTCTTAGGCCACCATCGGCCGTATGACATCAAAAAATAAATCGACGCTGCAGTTTATCGACAGCCATCTCGGCTAAATTGCTGCGTCAGTTTAAAATTTTAGCATTGATAATGCAAACCCAGATAGGCATTCATGACCAGTCGCGTCACTTATATGGCGTGCTTTATTTTGATATACGATGAGCTTTGAGGTTGAATTGCATCACAACTAAAGTGCTCAATACGCGACTATAAACTACAGCAACAGTAAAAATAAATCCCGCCGAGACGGGATTGATTGAATGTTTTGCTCACTTGGCAAAGGTGGATAATGATATATGGCGCCTGCCCTCATCACCCGCCTCAGCATGGCTGAACCGACTTTAATTTAACTTATCAATAAAGCTTTGAGTACTATAATCTGCGATCGGCAGTTTATTCAGTTGCTTTTGACCATCAGCACCCGGTAAAGACTGTGCGTATTTTAAAAATGCCTGTGCATACACCAAACCGACATCCTCACGACGTTCACCAGTAATGCTTTTCATGGTGCTATAAAAATCGCCCCCATTGGCAAGAAAATCGATCGTCGCAACACGATAGGTTTTATTGAGATCCAATGCGGTGTATTGACCATTGTTCATTCGCACTTCAAGTTGACTCAAACGCTGCCCCTTGGCTTGGTTTAAATCCACATGCCAGCGTAAACCACCAGTATAAGGATAGCTTCCGGTATTGTTTTCTTTGACCACAGCATCCATGGCATCTTCTAAAGTGGCTTTGATCTCAGCACCCGTCATATCTAAACGATATAAGGTATTGTTAAATGGCAATACTTGATAAATTTTCTCTACGGTTACATCACCTTGGGCCACGTCAACGCGTACTCCGCCACCATTTTGAAACGAAACATCAGCAGCAAAGAAGGCTTTACCCTGCTGCAAAAACGCCTCAGCGATCATTTGCTGAATATCGCCACCATGTTGATTGACTTGTTGGTTTTGATTACACACATCACCTAAAACCGAACGATTGTTATCACGGATGCTGCCAGGTACACGGCGTAAGCATAGATGAGTCGGTGCTTTGCCGATAATCGCCTGCCTAAATATCTCTTTCTGCTTTTGGAAGGGTTTTAACAGTTCAAGGGTTTTGGCATCTTGTTCAACCCAAGTAAAAGGCACTTGATCCTTTTTAAATTGATCGAAGATAAATAACTTCTCCGTATTGCTGACTGGCTGACTGTCTTTGGCCGTGCGCTTAAAATCATCTCCAATCACAATATGTGGCGTGCCTGAACAGCTATTTAATGTGCCGTTCGGATTGAACTTAACATTGAGCTCACCTAGCACATAACTGTACTGCCAAGCCTGCGCCACACAAACCAAATCACCATCCTTATTTTTAAGCTGAGTTGGGTATTCACCCTCTGGGGTCATATTATATTTGCTCAGTGATTGTGGCCCCAATAAAGTATGCGAATCTCCTCCCACAATCACATCAACATCGGTGAGTGACTGCGCCAATTTCTGATCTAAGGCATATCCCACATGCGTTTGTAAAATGATTTTATTAATGCCTTGAGCTTTTAGGCGATCAATTTCCTTTTGAGCAGCTTCGACTTCTTCATAAAATTGAGTATCTGGATTTGGACGTGACGAATTTGCGGTTTTATTGGCAATGGTTAAGCCGATCACTGCAAATTTATGTCCATCTCGCTCAAAGACATGTGATTTTTTAATCCGCTGAGTTTGATAGAGCGGTGAAGATGCACCAAACTCAACATTGGCAGTTAGCACTTGTGGCTTGGTTTTGCAGTCGCCTTGGTCGAGCAAATCAACAAAGTTTTTCAAGCCTGAATCATGATCATCAAACTCATGATTGCCTGGTGTGAAACTATCAAAGCAGACTCGATTCATGGCCGCCGCATCGGCCTGACCCTCGGTTAAATTATAATAAAGATCACCCGTGATCGCATCGCCAGCATGCATTTTAAAGATATTGCTTTTTTCTCGACTTAATCGATCAATTAAGCCAGCAATCCGTGCAAATCCAGCATTACTAACGCTGAATTGTTCCGAACCCGCACCCACGTCCATATTAAAACTGATGCTTTCAGAATCTAAATGTGAGTGGTGATCATTGATATGTAAAATATTCAGTTCTAGTGCTGAAGGTTCAGGCGAGGTGATCTGCAAATCTTTATCGTCTCCCCCACAGGCACTCAACAACGCGGCCAGCGTTGTCAGGATTAATATGCGCTTGTTATTATTCATGCGTGAGCTCTATTCGTTGATGAATGAAAATTATCCAATTGATTGTGCAAAGTTATTATTTAAATTCGATGAAAAAACAAACAGGTCGATAAAATAGGCTAAACTGCGTTACATGTTTTTTAAAAATTATAATCAGGTGTTGCCATGTTTATTGCGCATTTACCCTCGGGATATATTTTCGCCAAAGCCGTGATTGCAAAAATTAATCTCGACTCTATTTCACAGCGCAGTTTAATCACCGTGATGTGTATCGGTGCATTATTTCCCGATTTGGATTTATTTTATTTCTTTTTGATTGATCAGCAATCTGTGCATCATCATCGTTACTTTCTACATTGGCCTTCATTTTGGCTGCTGTTATTTTTAGCAGCTTTCGCTTGGGCTGCGATCAGCCGCTATCGTTCCAAATCGGCTGTATTAGCAAGCTTATTTTGCGCGGCTGCAATTTTACATCTCTTTCTCGACACCTTGGTTGGAGATATATGGTGGTTCGCACCGATGCTTGACCAACCCTATGCCTTATTTGAAGTGACTGCGCGCTATAAACCTTGGTGGTTGAACTTTATTTTTCATTGGTCATTTGCGGTAGAGATCTTGATCTGCGGCTATGCTTATTGGATTTATCGCAAATCCGCACAGCTCAAATCATAGTAAAGAGTATTCAGGCAACAGAAATCTATTTAAAAAGCCCAAACAAAAAAGAAGCCCCGACATCCTGTCGGGGCTTCTTTGTATTTTGCGATTGGTATAACTCCTGTCGTACCCAGCATCCTGCTTTTTTCATACTCTTATCATGTGCTTTATTATTATGTCTGGAAACATCCTGTTCCCTGTTGAAACTAGAATATTAAAATAGCCGTCTTGCTTATAGAGGACATTTGCACCTTAACTTGTAAGCCAAAAGCGACAACCACTCAACTTAACTTACTCCGTCTCGGCACGATAAAAAGGTTGATCCCCCATCAGCGTGGCGCGATTCATCACCCGATGTTGAGGTCGATAGTCATCGACGGCATAGTGAAAAGTACAGCGGTTATCCCAAAATGCCACATCATTTGCCTGCCATGACCAACGCACCACAAACTCAGGCTTTTGAATATGCTCAAACAACAGCTTCAGCAGCGCATCACTTTCTTTGACATCCAATTCGTTGATCCGCGTGGTAAATCCCTCACTGACGAACAAGGCTGGACGACCGGTCACAGGGTGGGTTCGGATCACTGGATGACTGATCGGCGGATGCTTTTTCTTGGCCTGCTCAAGCTTTTCCACTTCGGCTGGGTCTGTGCCAAAGCGTTCGGCTGGAAAGGATTTGGCAATATCATGTGTGGCGGTGAGACCACAGAGCATGCGCTGCAAAGGCTGAGACAATGCCTCAAAGGCAGCTGTCCCACTCGACCATAAAGTATCACCGCCATAGGCTGGAACTTTCTTTGCAGACAAGATCGCTCCCATCGCTGGCTCAGACAAGAAAGTCACATCGGTATGCCACAGGGCATTGTCCCGTAAATCATTGAGTTCGGTATCGAGCAGCATGATCTCCGGTTGTTCAGGAATATTGGGATAAATTGGATGAATATGCAGCTCACCAAATTGCCGCGCTAAGGCCGCGTGTTGCACTGGCGTCAATGCCTGCCCACGGAAGAACAACACCTGATGCTGTAACAAGGCCGTCTCAATCTGCTTCTGCGCCGCGACATTCAGGGGCTGAGCCAAATCAATCCCTTCAATCACAGCACCAATCGCGGGATTGAGGGGGGTCACTTTAAATCGATGAGAGACATGCGCATTCATGGGGGATATATTCCTTTCAATCTTCGAAACGATAAACACTGCAAATACGATTAAAACTGTAAAAAAAGATCCGAGGTGGGATCAGGATCTATGTTTGATCCCAAGGCACCAGTCGTTTTTGCAAACGCCGCAAGCCGATTTCCAAGGCAAATGCGATCACAGCAATGATCAAAATCCCCACCACCACCACATCCGTGGCCAACAGTTGCGAAGCGGATTGCACCATAAAGCCCAATCCCTCTGAGGCACCGACCAATTCTGCCGCCACCAATGTTGACCAGCCCACACCGAGACCGATGCGAATACCGGTCAAAATACTCGGCAAAGCACTGGGCAAGATCACATACTGAATGATTTGTTTTTGGCTTGCCCCCAAGGATTGCGCCGCACGAATTTTGCTTTGATCTGCGGAACGCACTCCTGTCGCAGTGGCGATGACGATCGGTGCAAAAATTGCCAGATAAATCAGCAACACTTTGGATAGCTCACCGATGCCACACCAGATCACGATCAAAGGCAGATAAGCCAGTGGGGGAATCGGACGATAAAACTCAATCATCGGATCGAGGATGCCGCGCACCCATTGACTACGCCCTATCGCAATCCCAACTGGAATGGCACTGAGTACAGCGAATAATAAAGCCACACCGATACGACCGAGGCTAGCAAAGATATGTGTCCACAAGTCAGTGCCCATATAGCCCGCATTCACCAGATCTACCAAACGTTGTAGTACAGCTACAGGTGAAGGTAAAAATAAGGGATCAATCCAATGCCATGCCGTGACCAACCACCATAGACCAAACACAAGCAATAAGGTCACGGCACTGATCAGGCTGACATTCGTTTCACGTGGAACTTTAGGATGGCGACGTTGACTCAGCGGCTGCGTCTCGCCGGCTGCGTGAGTTGAATTGCTGAGGTTCGGGCGATTCATCAGATTAGACCTGCTCTAGTTGTGCTTGACTGTTTTGAATAAAGACCCGACTCAGCACATATTCACGCATTTCAATAAAATCTGGATCGGATTTGATACTGCGCGCCGCTTCGCCTGCGGCAAAACGT
>JASLIY010000335.1 GCA_030152675.1 Acinetobacter sp. | reverse complement strand
TGTTTGAAGAAGTGAATGAGGCCTATACCACCCAAATGTGTTCGAGCTGCAAGAGCATATCAAGCAGCAGTCCGAAAGGTAGAGCAGATCTTGGAATAAGAGCATGGCAGTGCATCTTGCGCAGCAATGCTGCTCAGGTACATTCCATGAATCCCGCGATCAAAATGCGGCACTGAACATACTCGCGCTCGGACATGAGCGTCTAACAGTAGGAATCCCCCTCCTAGCGTCAGCGTAGGTGGGGGAGGATGTCAAGGTTGGCTCTGCTGCATTTTCATATACTCCACGGCGCTATCCAAAGCAAAATCTTGGCAGGCTTCGCCAGTACCCGCATCATAAGCACCGCCATTGGTAATGTTATTCGATACCACTCTGATCGCCAAGAAGGGAACTTTATACTGACTGGCGATTTGTGCCACCGACGCGGCTTCCATTTCCTCGACAGCGGTATTGTAACGTTGATGCAAAAAGGCAATACGATCCAGTTCATTGTTCCATACATCTGCCGATCCAATGGTGCCTTCGACCACACGACCTTTTTGATAGCGCGCTTGAGCTTTGTGCGCTGCCGCCATCAACTGACGATCCGCGGCAAACTTACGTATCCCGATCGGTTCAGGGTCGGTTTCATCATCAGGTAATACATCGAATGCTTCCGTCCACTGTAAAGTATCTGAGCCCTCTCCCTTGGCTTTGGCTGGGGTTTTAAACGCGGAAATATTGGTGGTCTGGGCACCAAGCACAATATCGTAGACCTTGAGCTGAGGATCGTGTCCGCCTGAGGTGCCTTGATTGATGATCGCCACAGGCGCATAGCGCTCAATGGCAATCGCGGTGGCTGCAGCGGAATTGCTCATTCCCATTCTGGTTTTGGAAATGATCATCGGATAGCCCTGATACTGTCCTTTCCAAAAGGTCCAACCGCCGATGGTTTCTTGCTGAGCATGAATCAGCTTGGCGGCCATACGTTCCGACTCCACCGGCAATGCCCCTTGAATCACGATCGGCTGTAAAGCGGCTGATGGATGCTGCTGATTGGACTGCGCTAAACTGTGCGAGGCTGCGATCAACATCACGCCTCCCCATACCGCTGTGATCATCTTCTTTTTAAAACGCATATTCGCTGCTCTATCACCATGATTAATGCAAGTTTAGAGCAAGCTTGATGCCAGTTTTGTTGAAGTGTGGTGTCGCACGCCCCCCCTCATCTAAAATTAAGATCTAACCCAACATTCAACATTCAACATTCAACATTCAACAAAAAATGAAAAGTGAAAAGTGAAAAGTGAAAAAGCAGTGATTTAAAGCAAAACTGAAAATCGATTGCGCTTAATTGAACTGAAATTTTGCTGCTGTATGTTGATCGGATATTTCCCACAAAGTGAGTTACTGCTGATGGCAGTTGCAAAGTTAAATTATTCCGCATTATTTTTTGGACTGTGCATTTCAGTCAGCAGTCTGCTGTTGCAAGGATGCGGTGACGATAAAAATGCGTCTAACAACAATCAACCCAATACACCTGACCAAGTTGCACCAGACACCGATCAACCAGCAGGACAACAGGTCGGCTCACTCCGACTGATCGGAGAATATATTATTCCCACCAAAACCATGTTCAATGCAGTCGAGTTTGGGGGGATTTCCGGCATTGATCGTGATGCTGATGGCAGCTATTGGGCTGTGTCTGATGATCGTGGCGGTGAGCGTGGTGCACCGCGTTTTTACAAACTGGATATCAACTTAGATACTGACAAAATTCATCACGTGAACATCAAACAGATGCACTATCTCAGAGATCAGGAGCAGAACTTCCTTCCCGCCAATCGCAGAACGGTAGATCCAGAGTCGATCCGTGTGGCTCCAAATGGCAATCTGTATATCTCCAGTGAGGGGATATTTTCCAATCAAGCTTCGGCGTTATATCAACCCTTTATTCGTGAGTACAGCAAAACTGGACATTTTGTCCGTGAGTTTGTCATCCCGAAAATGTTTAACTATGTAGACAACGCCAGTACTGGCGCACGCAATAACAAGGTCTTTGAATCACTCACTGTCACCCCCAAAGGCATGCTGTTTGCTGCCATGGAAGATGCACTCATCCAAGATGGACCGATTTCCTCACTCAAAGCAGGCAGTGTACTGCGGGTTCTTAAGCTTGATCCACAAACCGGGCAAAGTACCGCTCAATATGCCTACCAACTCCCGCCCATTCCCGTTGATGCACTCGGCCAACGCTTTGCCCCCGACAATGGCCTGTCGGAGATGTTGGCACTAAATGAACATGAGTTTATCGCGGTGGAACGTGCATTCGCCGATGGTGTCGGCAATACCATTCGACTGGTCAAGACTCAAATCAATCCAAGCACCACAGATATCTCTCAAATAGACAGTTTGATCAATGCGCACTATGAGCCGATGAGCAAAAGCGTGTTATTAGACATGCCGATCCACTATGCCGGCATTAAACTGGATAATATTGAGGGAATCACTTGGGGGCCACGTTTGAAAAACGGCCACCGCAGTTTGATTTTGGTGGCCGATAATAATTTTCTTGATCAACAGTCGACGCAGTTTATTGCCTTTGAAGTATTGCCCACACGCTAAGTCGGTGCTCAAACAGGTCAGACTGAAATCGAAACGCTGAGTTAGAGCTAAATCGCTTGCCAGCACAGTGCGGCAAGCATAAAAATCAAATGTAAGCTGATGACCGCAGCAAACCACTGCCATCCACGTTTACGTAATGCTAATTTTTCATTCAGACTGATTGTGGGTGAAATTGCAGATTTAACCATGTTGCACCTCGTCCCTATGAATTGAGTTCGCTGAACTCGGGTCAACTCACGGTGTTGCGTTGTTGACCTGATTCGGTGAACTCTGTTTGATTGACGCTCAATCACGTCACTCGATGATGATTCGACTCGACCCTGAGTCCCCACCGACTCACTTTGCTTAAAACTTAATCGCCTCGCGGTAAAGCCAATCCATGCACGACTCAGGGCATCGGCCATGACAGCACAAATGATCAGCAAAATTTGCACCAGTTTCGCATGCAATGGAGTGGCATGCGAGCTGTTCAGGACCCTGCAAAAGAAAAAGCCCCCAAGATTGGGGGCTTGATCATCTATAGGGTGCGAGTCGATTGAATCGGCTTAGCCTATAAATTTACGCGCATTGCGGAACATACGTAACCATGCACCATCTTCAGTCCACTCTTCTGGTTTCCAAGAATGCTGTACAGCACGGAAGTTACGTTCAGGATGCGGCATCATGATGGTGGCACGACCATCGAGAGACGTCACACCTGAGATCGCTTCTGGCGAACCATTTGGATTGAGCGGATAGTGCTGAGTCGGCTGACCGTGGCTATCGACATAGCGCATGATCACTTGCTGATTGGCATTTAAGCTGGTCAAGTTGTCAGCACTGCTGACCACACGACCTTCGCCATGTGCCACGGCGATCGGCAAGATCGAGCCTTGCATATCATCCAACAAAATCGAATGTGATTTTTCAATCCGTACATTCACAGCACGTGCTTCAAACACTTCAGAAGTATTGCGATGGAAACGTGGCCATGCTTCTGCACCCGGAATCAATGGCGACAACTGCGACAACATCTGACAGCCATTACAGATGCCTAAGCTGAA
>JASLIY010000333.1 GCA_030152675.1 Acinetobacter sp. | reverse complement strand
CAATAATATGGTATTTCGCCATGGTCTGTTCATCGGCTGCCGGCATAATCTCTTTCACCGACTCTTGACCCGCACAAACCACAATCGTATCGACACGAAGTAATTGATCATGGCCATTACGTTCTACCCATAGCCCTTCATCGGTCACAGATTTGTATTGAACACCGCGCAGCATTTTCACGGCATGCTTCTTCAACTGAGCACGATGCACCCAACCCGATGTTTTACCAAGTCCAGCGCCCAGTGCAGTGGTTTTACGCTGCATCAAATAAATCTCGCGCACTGGTGCTTCAACCTCAGCAGGCTGTGTACCGCCTTCAGAATCATAATTTGGATTTGGATCGACGCCCCATTCACGTTGCCAATCTGCCAAAGGTTGGGGTTGTGGCTGATGCTCAGGCTTCAGCAAAAACTCCGACACATCAAACCCAATCCCGCCCGCACCAATCACGGCAACTCGCTGCCCGACTGGCGCGCCACGTAAGACCTGCGCATAAGACAGCACTTGCGGTGCATCATTGCCTTCAATCTTAAGGCCACGTGGAATCACACCGGTGGCGACCACGACTTCATCAAAACCTTCGCGTTCGAGTTGTTCACGATTGACCTTGGTATTTAGACGTAGCTCAACGCCAGTTTTCTCGATCTGTACTTTAAAGTAGCGGATGGTTTCGTGGAATTCTTCTTTACCTGGCACCACTTTGGCCAAGTTAAACTGACCACCCACTTCAGTACCTGCTTCAAACAGTGTGACCTGATGACCACGACTAGCCGCCACGGTTGCAGCCGACATCCCTGCCACCCCAGCCCCGACCACGGCGATGCGTTTGGCTTTTCTGGTTTTCACATACACCAGTTCAGTTTCATAGGCTGCACGTGGATTGACCAGACAGGTTGCACGTTGATTCTTAAAGGTATGATCTAAGCAAGCTTGGTTACACGCGATACAGGTATTGATCTCGTCGACGCGATTGGTCGCGGTTTTATTGACCCAGAATGCATCGGCCAATAAAGGACGTGCCATTTGCACCATATCCGCCTGACCAGAGGCCAATATTTTCTCAGCCGTTTCAGGCATATTGATTCGGTTGGATGCGATCACAGGCACCGCCACATGCTTTTTCACTTCAGCGGTATAGTCCACAAACGCAGCACGCGGCACAGAGGTGACGATGGTCGGAATACGCGCTTCATGCCAGCCAATCCCAGTATTGAGTAAGGTGATGCCGGCTTTTTCTAAGGCCTGCGCCACCACAATCACCTCAGCCATGGTATTGCCATCTTGAACCAAATCCAGCAATGACAAACGGAAGCAGATAATAAAGCGCTCACCGACTTTTTCACGAATGGCTTTGACGATCTCAACCGCAAAGCGCATACGGTTTTCAATTTCCCCACCCCAACGGTCATCACGTTGATTGACATGGCGACTTAAAAACTGATTCAGCAAATAACCTTCAGAGCCCATGATTTCCACGCCATCATAGCCCGCACGTTGTGCCAACTTGGCCGTTGCAGCGTAATCATCGATGGTATTTAAAATCTGCTTCTCAGTCATTTGACGCGGTTTAAATGGTGAGATCGGCGATTTAATCGGACTAGCAGACACCACAAAAGGTTGATAGCCATAACGGCCTGAATGCAGAATTTGCATCAAAATTTTGGCGCCATGTTTATGGACAGCATGGGTAACCAAGCGATGCGGGGCGATATCGCCCAAGGTATTCATGGTGCCGCCGGCAGGCAATAACCAACCTTGACGGTTCGGTGAGATTCCACCAGTAATAATCAGGCCAACACCGCCTTTGGCACGTTCAGCAAAGTAGGCCGCCAATTTTGGATAATTATAGAAACGATCTTCCAACCCCGTGTGCATCGAGCCCATCACGACGCGGTTTTTTATTGTGGTAAAGCCCAAATGCAGTGGTTTTAAAATATTTGCATAGCGAGTTGTCATGGCGAATCCTTCTAAAAATGGCTTTGCAACTTGTTGCATAACACTTTAACTCAAATTAGAGTTATTTTTATGACTCTTGGGTTTATTTTTAAAATATTAAATGCCAATAGTGTTGATGCGCATCATTAAAAAATTCAATAGCACTGCGGCAAGTCTTATATCGAAAATGTGGTTCTAATGATTAGGCTATTTGGGCTGATACTATTTAGCTTGAGTTATTTTAAGTTCTGATTATTCAGCTTTGGCTTTAAACATATGATCCATCCAGATATTTAATTCGTAGGGCCCAAGCACAGTTGTTTGACCAGGACTTCATTCAATACGTCCATATACCACAGCGAAAATAGGCGGCGGTCTGCCGCCATTATCCGATACCGAATATTAAATTGATCGAAATGTGGTTTTAAGGGTTAGGCTATTTGAAGTGACTGACTTAAAAATAATGAATATATCCCAAACTGGTGCCGATCCAGTACTGACCATGCAGCTGCAGATAATCCACATTGAGGCGTAAACCAGGTTGTGGATTAAGTTCATATTTCATTGAACTGTGAATACGCAAGTTCCATTGCCGCGCATCCTCCCAGTACGGTAACTCAACTTGTATGACACTGTTTAGACGATCAGTCCAAATATTTTGGCAGCCGAGTGTCGGGCCTATGCCGATGCGCCAGCCTTTATCTAGGGATTGACCAGACTGTATATAGGTCTGCCCTTGTAAATAGCACAAATGATTGCGCCCCTCACTGGCCAGACTATAGCCCGCTTGCGCTTTAAAACTCATCACCCCATGTTGACGATCTGAGTCAAATTCGCCTTGATGAATGG
>JASLIY010000300.1 GCA_030152675.1 Acinetobacter sp. | reverse complement strand
CGAAATCGTCTCAAGAATCAAAGCCATTTGGCGTCGTATGCAGTTACAACAACAAATTTTTAATGAACAACAGTCGGCGCAGTCACAGCCTAGCACCAGCTTGAACAGCACGGTCTGGCAAGCCCATGATGAATCCTTGCAGATCTTATATTTTGGTCATGTCTTGCAACTGACCCGTTATGAATATCGCTTACTGAAACTCTTTATCGATCATCCCGAGCAAGTCTATAGCCGACAGCAGTTGATGGATCATATTTGGGAGCATCCTGAGCACAGTCTAGAACGCACGGTCGACACGCACATCAAAAGCTTAAGACAAAAATTAAAACAGATCATGCCTGAACTCGATCCGATCCTGACCCATCGTGGTTTTGGTTATAGCTTAAAACGGCTGGATTAATCGATGTCGATTTTTATTCGAATTTGGTTTTTCTTTGGCTTGGTGATCTTGCTGGGACTGTGGTTTATGTCCTATACCTTTAACCAACAAGTCAAACCCAATGTACGCCAAGTGATCGAAGATACCTTGGCCGAGAATGCCAATGTCATCGCGGCATTGGTTGCAGAGGACGTGCTCAACGGCCGTCTCAACAGTCCTGAATTTGACCAGAAAATTCAGCATGCCTTAGACCGTAAACTCAATCTCGCCACCTTACAGCAACCCAGTTCGATGGATCAACATACCCATGTTGTGGCGCGACATCAACAAATCTATATTACCGATGCACAAGGAATCGTGTTGTATGACTCGCAGGGCTTAGCGACTGGACAAGACTATTCAAAATGGAATGACGTCTATCTGACTCTCAAAGGTCAGTACGGGGTGCGTTCCACCCGCAATCCCATTGATCACAGCCCAGAAACTCATGGCGGTCGCTCTAGTCGTAGCAGCAGCGCGAGCAGTGTGATGTTTATTGCCGCGCCGATTTTGCATCAACAACGCTTGATCGGGGTGATCAGTATCGGAAAACCAAACAGCTCAGTACTGCCCTATATCCAAGGTGCTGAAAACAAACTCTATCAGCATGCGATCTGGATCGGATTGCTGTGTTTGTTTTTGGCCAGTCTGGTCGCCTATTGGATCAAGCACAGTATCGACCGCGTCAGTCAGTACGCCCAAGCTTTGGCGCCGGTAAATCAAGCCCCGCACTTCTATTCAGCTCAAGAACTCAATCTGGTGACGCAGGCCGTGGAGCATATGCGTGAAAAGTTAGAAGATCGAGCCTATGTCGAGCATTATGTCAATACCCTGACCCATGAACTGAAAAGCCCACTCAGTGCGATCCAAGCCAGTGCCGAGCTATTGCGCGAAGACTTGCCTCTAAGCGATCAGCAGCAGTTTGCCCTGCATATTCACAACCAAAGCCAGCGTCTCAAAGTCTTGATCGACCGGATGTTATTGCTGACGCGACTGGAAAAATCCAAGCCAGCATTGGAGCTACAATGGCTAAATTTGTCAGAGTTATTGACGCAAATCGTGCAGCAGCAAGACAGTCAACGCCAACATAAAAATATCGACTGTCAGCTTGAGATCGAAGCGCACTGTTATCTACAGGCAGACCGATTTTGGTTGCATCAAATGCTGCTAAATGTGTTTGATAATGCCATGGATTTCACCCCCCACTCCGCCAAAATCGCAGTACGCTTACATTATGTCGATGCTCAACAAATGCTGCATCTGTATGTGTTTAATGAAGGGGAACTGATCCCTGAATATGCACTGACGCATCTCTTTGAGACCTATTATTCTTTGCCGCGTCCGAGCACACAGCAGCGTAGTTCAGGCATTGGACTGAGCATCGTCAAGCATGTGATCGATCAACATCATGGGCAGATTAGCATCCAGAACTGTCATGCCAATGCTTTCAAAGCAGCAGTACCACACCAGCCTGGGGTCTTGGTTCATATTCAACTTCACAAGAACTTCATATAAACTTCAACGAAAATTCAAATCCAGCTCAAACAAAACGCATCTCCATTTTGCACACTGGTTGACTTAAAAAGTATGCCAATACTTTGCCCTATGCTTCCCCAAAATGATGAGATCCTTCAATGAGCAACACCCAACTTGTATCACGACATGGACTACAACAACTCTGCCCCTTAGACAGCAGTCTTGCCAATTGCCTCAATCAGTTACGTCAAGCCAAAATTATCTTCTTAAATCTCGGCAATCTGATCGTTTGCCCTGAACAACGTTGCTATTTTATTTTCAATGCCAAGCAACTGATTCGGATCGAATCAATCCACGCTTAACCCCAAGATGGCCTCAAATACAGCGCAACATCTTACAGCAGGTATGTCACGTAGAAAAGGTGTTCAGATGCAGAGGCTTGACGTACACTAAGGCGCATTGAAATCAATAGAGTAAGCTCATGACGGTACAACGTTTACATGTCGCAAAACGCTTTTCCGAAGTTGCAATTGCTGGCAACTTGGTACATCTCGCAGGCCAATTGGCTGAAGACACGCAAGCCGACATCCGTTCGCAAACCCAACAAACTTTGGATTTGATCGATCAGTTATTGGCAGAGGCAGGTACCGATAAAGAGCACATCATGTCAGTGATGATTTTCCTCAAAGACATCACGCTCGACTATGCTGCGATGAATGAAGTTTGGGATGCTTGGTGTGCAGATATTCAAGCACCACCACGAACTTGCGTTGAAGCCAAACTGTATGCTCCAGAAGTATTGGTCGAAATGACCGTGGTCGCCGTTAAACCTGAAGCGGTTTAAGGCCAAAAGATCTATACAGATTTAGATATACGATGCAGTCTGTCCATATGATTCAGCTCAACTGCATACGTCGCTCATCCATGCAGTTGAACCAATCAACTGCACATGATGGATGAGATGAATCTCTACAGTCACTAGCCAAAGGCACGTATCCGTTGCATGCGTTTGGCATAATGCTGAGTATCCTGCAGTAGATCGGCTGCATCATGCTCAGCGTTTGGC
>JASLIY010000343.1 GCA_030152675.1 Acinetobacter sp. | reverse complement strand
TCCAATAATGCTGCTGGCACCCTGATCAGCAATGTGGCCGCAGGAAAAGTGGCCGTGGACTCAAGTGACGCCATCAACGGCAGTCAATTGTTTAACGCAAATAGCAAAGTGGCGAACGCTTTAGGCGGTGGTTCAAGTGTTGATGCTAGCGGCAATCTCACCGCACCGAGCTATAGCGTGGCAGGAACCGCAGTGAACAATGTCGGCGCAGCGATTAGCAATCTTGATGGCCGTGTCAGCAGCAACAGTACCAATATCGCCAGCAATAGCGCCAATATTGCCACCAACAGCAGCAATATCAGCAGCTTGAGCAAGAGTTTAAGCGACGGTGCCTTTAGCGTGTCCGCCAATGGCACCGGGGCGACCAAGGTGGCGAAAGATGCGGTGATTAACTTTGACAATAGCGATAAAAATATCACCCTGACCCAAGCCGGCACCAACTTTACCTTTGCCCTTGCAGATCAGCTAAATATCAAAACTGGCTTGACGGTCGGCAATAGCAGCTTAAGCACGACAGGACTGGTGATTACAGGCGGCCCATCGATCACTACGGGCGGGATCAATGCCGCCAATACCACGATCAGCAATCTCAAAGACGGGGTGAATGCTACGGATGCGATTAACAAAGGTCAGTTGGACAAGGGGTTGCGAGATTCGGGCTTGGTCGATGCCAACGGTAAAGCCATCGATGCGGTGACTTATAATGCCGCTGGCAATGTGGTTCTCAAATCCAATAATGCTGCTGGCACCCTGATCAGTAATGTAGCGGTCGGCAAAGTGGCCGTGGACTCAAGTGACGCCATCAACGGCAGTCAATTGTATAATGCGAATAGCAAAGTGGCGACTGCCTTGGGTGGCGGTTCAAGTGTTGATGCCAATGGCAATCTCACTGCACCGAGCTATAACGTGGCAGGAACCGCAGTGAACAATGTCGGCGCAGCGATCAGCAATCTTGATGGCCGTGTCAGTACCAATAGCAGCAACATCGCCAGCAACAGTGCCAATATCGCCACCAACAGCAGCAATATCAGCAGCTTGACCAAGAGTTTAACTGATGGTGCCTTTAGTGTGTCCGCCAATGGTACGGGGGCGACCAAGGTGGCGAAAGATGCGGTGATTAACTTTGACAATAGCGATAAAAATATCACCCTGACCCAAGCCGGCACCAACTTTACCTTTGCCCTTGCAGATCAGCTCAATATCAAAACTGGCTTGACGGTGGGCAATAGCAGCTTAAACACTATAGGGTTGGTGATTACAGGCGGTCCATCGATCACCACGGGCGGAATCAATGCCGCCAATACCACGATCAGTAATCTCAAAGATGGGGTAAATGCTACGGATGCGATCAACAAAGGTCAGTTGGATAAGGGGCTTCGAGATTCAGGCTTGGTCGATGCCAATGGTAAAGCCATCGATGCGGTGACTTATAATGCCGCCGGCAATGTGATTCTCAAATCCAATAATGCTGCTGGCACCCTGATCAGCAATGTCGCTGCAGGCAATGTCTCGGCCGACTCAACTGATGCCATCAACGGCAAGCAGCTCTATAACAGCAATCAAAGTATGCGCAATCTGATCGGTGGAAATACGGTGCTGAATCGGGATGGGACGATTTCCAATCGCAATATTGCTGGAACTGGCAAAGACAATATTAATGACGCACTTTTATCGATCAAGACCCAAGTCATGGGCTCGAAGAATACCGTCAGTGCTGCTAAAAATATCACGGTAACGCCCAACAGCAATGCCGATGGTTCACAGAACTATGCCGTGGCGACTGCGGATGATCTCGATCTGAAGTCCGTGACTGCTGAAAAAGTGACGGTGGGTAAGGTCAAGATTGATGGCACAACTAACAAGATCAGCGGTGTTGAAAATGGAACGGTGTCTGCGAGCTCAAGTGAGGTGGTGACCGGGGCGCAGTTACATGCCACGAATACTCAAGTTGTCAATGCACTGGGTGGCGGTGCAAGTGTGAATAACGAAGGTTCAGTTTCTGCACCCAACTATAAAGTAGCGGGTGCGTCATATCAAAATGTAGGCGCTGCTTTGACAGCCATCGATACCCGTGTTGCCAATCTGGAACAAGCATTCTTTGAGACCCGCAGAGGGATTCATGATTTGAAGCGGCAGACCAATGCAGGTATTGCGGGTGCAATGGCGGTGGGCAATTTACCGCAACCGACGGAAGCAGGCATGAGTATGATCAGTGCCAGTGCCAGTGGTTATAGTGGGCAAAGTGCGATTGCGATTGGTGTCAGTGGTATCTCAGACAGTAATAGAATCATTTGGAAAATGGGGGGGAGTGCTGATTCACGAAGTAATATTGGCGGTGCAGTGTCTTTGGGGTATCAATGGAAATAAAGCTGGCTGTAGAGATCGATGTTTCGAAAAATAAGACCTTGAGGGTCTTATTTTTTTTATCTGCGTCAGATGAGTATTGATTTTACCAACCACCGGATGCACCGCCACCTGCGCTGCCACCACCAGAACTGCGTCCACTGCTGGATGAGCTACTGCTTGACGAGGATGAACTGCCCGAGGATGAGCCGCCACCTGAGGAACCACTCGATGAGGAGCCACCACTTGAATAGCCGCTCGAAGATGAAAATGAGCCACGACTTGTATCGTGCCGCCAAACAATAAACCAATTCGCGTATTCGGGGGGATAGAGGTGTTTAAATGGTTTGGCAAGGGCATAAATCGCTTTCCAAAACATTAAGTAAAGTAATGGTGCGAAAAGATAGAAGGCAATACTCTCCATCGCATGTTCTATATCCAAGAAGATGCCGAGAAAGGTCAGGATCATGCATGTTGTAATATAAACAAAAAAACTTTGCGTATCATCCAAAGGATATTTTTGTACCAATGAATAATGTCGGTTGAGGAAAACGCTCAATCCGAAGATGCAACAATAGCCGATGATTAGAATGATGGTATTGAGCCCAGTGAGTAGCAGATTGAACAAGTGATGTATCGGAATGAAAATACATAAAAATAATTTTAGACCATGGACAGGCAGATCATCGCGTTTGATGAGATCGTAGATCGGTGCAAAGTAAAGCACCACCGTGATGGCAACAGCAAAGTTCCAGACCAAGGCTAAGAAATAGTTGATCCATGCTTTAGACGGTTGATTGAGATTCAGCATATCCCAAAAGGGGCGTCCCGTCGTATCCGAGTGCAGCGCACTCGACTCGATCTCAGCGCGCGTCGGGTGCGAGTAACGATCGGGACCAAACTCGGCGCTTAATTGATCCAACATCAATTGCGCTTGAAATAAACCTTGGAAATATTGACCTTGCTGAAAGTAGGGCGCCATGTGATGGCGAATAATACGCCCAGATTCAATATCGGTAATGCTGCCTTCAAGACCACGTCCGACTTCGATCCGCATTTTTCGATCGTCTTTGGCCACCAAGATCAACAGGCCTTGATCTAACTTTGGATCACCGATTTTGATTTGATTAAAGAGCATATTGGCTGCGGACTCGATACTTTCGCTCTCTAAGCGATTGATCATCAGTATTTTGATGTCGATATTTTTATCTACATAAATCTGCTGACTTTGTTCGAGTAGCGCGGTTT
>JASLIY010000262.1 GCA_030152675.1 Acinetobacter sp. | reverse complement strand
ATCGTTATTGCGTTATCTACTCTCAAAGAAATTTCCCTCTATTTATTTTTGAATACTAGATTTAAAAGACAGACTATTTATCAATATCTGCCCCTGTAATACTCACTGCTTATTAGCTTTTACATCCACCATGATTGCTTGAGCAAATAATACTCAGTAGAACTTATTTTCAAGCATCTTGTCTATACGCCTAAATACTGATTTGATCTAGATCGCTCTGCTCTTACAACTTTAAGCATTCAAATATTAAAATCCCTATTCGGCAAGTCCTCCCGTTCTCAGTTCACTGTGAGTGAGCGTGTTCTGGTACTTTTTTAAAAAAGTACCCAAAAACCTTCTTTCCGCTGATGGTACGTCCATATACCACAGCGAAAAATAGGCGGCTCCCTGCCGCCTAGATCCAATACCGAGAATAAAAACCGATTGATTTGAGGATTAATGCTTAGGCTATTTCAAAACTAAATAATGAATATGGTTTGCTTGCGGCTAGGGGTTTGGGCTAGCTTAATGCTATTACTTCGGGAATTGATCAGCATGACCTTATTAGAACAATTAAATATCAGACATCCTATTTTTCTCGCGCCGATGGCCGGTGTATCTACCCCCACCTTAGCTGCGGAAGTCTCCAATCAAGGTGCTTTAGGTTCCTTGGGTTTGGGTGCAAGTACAGTCGAGCAAGCACGTGCACAAATCCTAGAAACCCAACAATTGACTGACCGCCCTTTTCAAGTCAATTTCTTCTGCCATCAATCGGTTGCAGAAGATCCTCAGGCCAATCAAGTCTGGATCGATGCGCTTCAACCGCACTTTGAACGGTTGGGTGCCAGCGTACCGAGCAGCTTAAAGTGTATTTATCCCAGTTTCTTGGATGATGACCGCTATCTTGAATTGGTCTTAGATACTCGCCCTCAAGCAGTGAGTTTTCATTTTGGCATACCGCATCCGCATCAAATCCAAGCCCTGAAAAAAGCAGGGATTCTGAGCATGGTCACCGCAACCAATTTGGCAGAAGCCCGCCTCATCGAACAAGCTGGTATTGACGTGATCATCGCCCAAGGCATTGAGGCTGGTGGTCATCGTGGTCTATTCAACCCCACGTTTGATGCTGCAATCCACACTGCGGATTTGGTACAGTTGATCTGTGCACACACGACACGGCCAGTGGTTGCCACAGGTGGCGTGATGAATGGTCATCAAGCGCGTGATCTACTCAAACTGGGTGCGCAAGCTGTACAAATGGGAACCGCCTTTATCCCCTGCAAGAGCTCCAATGCCAATGCAGCCTACCGTAAAGCACTGCTCGAACAGCCACTTACACAAGTCACATCCAGTATTTCAGGGCGCCCAGCACGTGGTTTGATTCAACATTGGCACACTGAAATTGATACTCCAGATCGTGCCGCGGTCGCGGCCTATCCCTATGCTTATGATCTGGCCAAACAATTACATCAAGCTGCAGCAAAACACGGCGATCAAGGGTATGGAGCTTTTTGGGCAGGTCGTCACGTGGCGCAGATTCGTCCCATGGACACGGCAGATTTGATCAATCAACTGGTCTTGGAAATCAATCTCTCTGAGATCAAGCACACATCCTCATGACGTCGTGGACTGTTCAAGCAACATATACACCAGATCCAAAGCTGGACAGTCCTCAGCTTGCATACTTAGCGCCGCCGTGATTTGTCCGCGATGATGAGTGCCATGATTAAACACATGCATTAAGGTCGCAGCATAAGGCAAACTGAGTGCCTGACCACGACTGCTGTGATAATCCAAACTGCCTTCCAATCGTGCACTGTCTAGCTGTTGAATCAAGTCTATCCAGCGCTGTGGAAGCTGCTCCAACTGGGTATATAGCATCTCAAGATCAGACTCAACAATCTGATCCAGTTGTAGACGCGGTGAACTGCCCAAAGCAAAACGTGGATACCATAGCAAATGCTCACCCACCAGCAGGTGGTTGAGTGTGGCAAAAATACTCTTAAAAAATAAACCACAATCAGCATGCAGCTTGGCTTCTGAGGTCTGCCTTAGCTGCTGCATCAATTGACGTGTAGCCCAAAGATTGTAGTTTGCCATAAGGAGCAGTTGATCTTTTTGCATGCGGTATCCCTAAAATATGTAATTATTCTTTCAATGGCAGTCTAACAATCATATTGCTGTGAATACCATCAATTATAAAGCCATCAATTCCGCATTGATCATGATCTGAGTGTGGCGTTTAAAGTCTGCTGCACTCCATTCTACCAAGGCCAATTGATACATGCCTTCTAAGCCACACACAAAAGCCATCAAGCGCCAAGCCACATCACTCGGCTGCCGATCTGCAGGCAATTGAAATTCTTTTGCTGCGATTCCGGCCTCAATCAACTGCAAGACCGCTTGATACCAGATCTGCATATTCTCGATATAGGCTTGCTTTAATACAGGATCTTGCTGCATTAGAATTTCGGCTTCATTCCACAATCGGAGATAAGGCTGACTCTGCTGAATATCTTCTGCACCGAGCTCCAAAATTAGCTTTTGATAAAACGATTGCGTATTCACTTGCGCTTCAAGCTGACTGAGTTGTTGCATCAACTGTAAAAATGCCGCGGCTTTGAGATGCGAGGTGGACTGAAAGTGATGATGCACCTGTCCAGTGGAAACCTCCGCGGCCTGTGCCACCCCTCGCGCAGTTAAACCCGATAAGCCTCCATCTAGGGCCAACCGCATCGCAGCAGCCAAAATCAGATCACGACGTTGCTCTCGCTGTAAATACCTCATAACCACATTCTCAGCACCGCATCAATATTGCCACCAGTTTAAACCATCTTGGACATGAGTCCAAATTAGTTTAAACTGCAAACTTGAACATGCGTCCAAATCTGTTTTATGTCATCTCACATGCATAGATCACACTTAGACTCAAACAGATCACGCGTCCAATCTATACGAAATACAGGTGTCCAATGTCGCGCAAATGGATGATTTTAATCATCATCATTTTGATTTATCTCCCCGTCTCAATTGATGCAACCATTTTGCACGTTGCCATTCCCACATTGAATGAGGCCTTGGCGCTGAGCAATGCCGAGCTACTGTGGATTATTGATATTTATGCATTGGTGATGGTGGGCTTGTTACTCCCGATGGGCGCACTCGGTGATCGAATTGGATTTAAACGCATGATGCTGATCGGTGGCCTCATCTTTGCTGTTGCCTCACTCTGCGCTGCATTTTCAACTACTGCCATGCAATTGATCGGCGCTCGGGTGCTGCTGGCCTGTGGTGCAGCCATGATTATTCCAGCCACCTTGTCAGGACTACGAATCAGTTTTGAAAATGAAAAACAACGTAACTTTGCACTCGGTATCTGGGGAACTGTCGGCGGTGGTGGTGCTGCGATCGGGCCATTGGTCGGTGGTTTTGTGCTGGAGCATTTTCATTGGGGCATGGTGTTCTTGATCAATGTGCCGATTATCGCCGTGGTGCTGTTGCTGACCTTGCTGGTCATTCCACGCCAACCGATCCAAGCCAAACAAAAGCTTAATCTCATGCAGGCCTTGACCATGGTCACTGCGATCTTGATGATCATCTATGCGCTCAAAACCCTGATGTATCAATTCAGCAACGTCAGTTTAGCCAGTCTCATCCTTGGATCAGTGCTACTGTTTGGTTTTGTCCGCCAACAACGCGCAGCCAAGAACGCCATGATCGACTTTAGCCTGTTTCAACGGCCTATCATTAGCATCAGTATCTTGATGATCGTGGTGGCGATGCTGGCTTTGGTGGGGTTTGAATTGCTGCTCTCACAAGAGTTACAGTTTATTCTCGGCTACAGCCCCTTAGAAGCAGGTCTCTATATCCTGCCCTTTATTATCGCGATTAGTTTGGGTGGGCCATTGGCCAGTCTCTTGGTCAATCGCTTTGGGATCCGCAATGTCGCCAGTAGCGGACTGCTGTTTTGTGCGCTGAGTTTTGCGGCATTGGCGCAATTAAACTTTGATCAAGAACATTATCAAGCTTGGGCATGGATGATGTTACTGGGGATCAGCGTTGAAATTGTACTGATGTCATCCACGGCCGCAATCATGTCTGCAGTCAGTGCTGAAAAAGCCACCGCGGCTGGCGCAATTGAAGGCATTGCTTATGAACTCGGGGCTGGCCTCGGTGTCGCGATCTTTGGACTGATGTTGTCCTTTTTCTATTTAC
>JASLIY010000261.1 GCA_030152675.1 Acinetobacter sp. | reverse complement strand
CCCAAAAGCGTAACAACGAAAGCTTGACTCCTGGACCACATAAAATCCAAGGCATTGGCGCAAACTTTATTCCAAAGAACTTAGATTTAGATCTCGTGGATGAAGTGATTGCGATTCCGAGCCAAGAAGCGATTGATTGGGCGCGTCGCACGGCGATGCAAGAGGGAATTTTGGTCGGGATTTCAAGTGGTGCCGCAATGGCTGCTGCTGCACGTCTCGCTGCCATCCCTGAAAATGCAGGCAAAACCATTGTGGTGATCTTGCCAGACAGCGGTGAACGTTATTTGTCTTCAGTATTGTTTGAAGATATCTCAGCAGATTAATTTTCTAGACCTCATCCTCATGCTTGAGTTAAGCCTTCTCCTTTCTATCTATGATGTCTAAGGGAAGGCTGGATGAGGTTAAGGCTTTAGTGATTTAATAGTGATCTAATAAAACGCTGTCCGCTGAGTTGAGCACTACAAGCTTTATCCTGGACAAGGATGAGGTGTCAAGATGGCGTTATAGACCCGCTTCATAATCCGTATGGCTGAGGAGTTTTTCAGCATCTGCAAGTTGATGTGCTTTGATCTTGTAGATCCAGCCTTTGCCATAAGGATCATCATTAACGAAATCAGGATCATCTTCGAGCGCGGTGTTGACTTCAGCCACGATGCCGGACACAGGAGCATGAATATCGGATGCTGTTTTTACAGATTCGACCACGCCAACGGCTTGACCCGCGACGACTTCACTGCCCACTTCGGGAAGTTCGACATAAACCAAATCACCCAGTGCATCTTGGGCATGGTCGGAAATTCCTGTGACGACGAGATCACCCTCGACTTTGACCCATTCGTGTGTGCTGGCATATTTTAAATCTGAAGGGTGATTCATGCTGACTCCTAAAATTAATCAACGATAACTGCTGATTTTAAACAGTTTGTATCGTGTGATCTAAACGATTGATTGCTTTAACATGCTTTATACAGGCTGCTCATCAAAATGAAAAGATGCAAATTGGTCAATAAAACCAATAACTAAAAGCGATATTTTTGATAAAGCCACGGCTTATAAATAAGGCTCTTTACGCCAGCTACTCGGACTACGTCCACTCCAACGCTTAAATGCACGGCTAAAGTTCGCCACATCGGAATAGCCCAGTTCATCTGCAATTTGCTCCAAACTATAATCCGTTCGAGACAACAATGAGGTCGCATGTCGATAACGTACCTCATCGACCAAGGCAGAAAAAGAAGTGCCTTCTGATGCCAGTTGGCGTTTCAGTGTGCGATCTGACATATGTAAACGTTCAGCGACATTCTCAATACTGAGGTAATGCTGTTCCGAATAGGTCAAGATATCGCGTACTCGCATCGCCAAACGGCGCCGCTCACCCAAGGCGGATAATTCAGCCTCACATTGATTGATTGCAATCTGACTGGCCAGTGGATCTGCATTGACCATTTTCAGGCTCAGATATTTTTTATCAAAGCTACATAACAGATGCGGTTGTTCAAAGCGAAACTGATAGGTATGCGTAATTTCTGTATATTTTTCAAAACCTTCAGGCTTGGTGAAGTCAAAATCAATATCCGCGATCATTTCATCGATCCCAGTTAAAGCCTTGGCCATATTCATAATGCCAAAGGTTAAACTCATCACGATTTCAGTGCGTAATGGCTCTATATCGATGTCGCACTGCAGTTGTAATGTGGCTTGTTGCCCAAAGGTGGAAAAGTACAATTGCACAAAGGGTAGGCGCAGTTGAATAAAACGATTGGCAAGCATCAGTGCTTCACTAATATTGCCAGCAGTCATAATGGCATAACCAATAAAACCATGAATAGAAATGCGCATTTGTGTGCCCAAATGATAACTCAGAGAGTTTTCACCTGTGAGCTTAAGCGCATGCTTGACCAATTCATTGGCAACAGGTGTTGGAATCCTAAAATTGGGTTCTGCAAGTTGCTCACGATTAAAATTAAACGGCGCAAATAGTGTCTCGGCACTATATCCCCAACGGGAAACTACATCTAATAATAAAAGACCATAGACGCCAGGAATCCCCTGATCTTGACGAACTGACATTATTTTCATTTATGTTCCATTTCGACCAATCAACTTTACTTGTATTTGTAGGGTATATTGTCATAAAACCATCATATTTGCATTAGATGTGTTCTCATATACCCACAGTGAATGTATTAAAATTCGCGTTTAAACACAACTATTTTAGTGGTGGAAATGAGAAGTACGTCACCAAATTGATTTTTAGCTTGTGTGACATAACTGACCAAGCCACGGTCTAATTTAGTTTTTGATGGATTGATTGCCACGATTTCGACATCGACATGAATGCGATCGCCGACACGCGTTGGTTTTGGCCAGCGTAAGCTCGATTCTGAGCCAATCAAACCATGCGCAATGGGAAAACATTCGGTCCAAAGACGCATGGTAATCGCAGAGGTATGCCAGCCGCTGGCAGCAAGACCTTGAAAAATTGGATGTTCTTTGGCTTTTTCTTCATCCGTATGAAAGACCTGAGGATCAAATTGTTGTGCAAAAGTTTTGACTTCATCCAAGGTCATTTCATATTCACGGCTTTTAAAACGATCACCAATATTCAGATCTTCTAAATACAACATTAACTTCTATCCCCTTGAACTGATGTTTTAGTTTTAGACGATGTATGTTTTACAACATGTTGCACATATAAGATATTGATAAAACGTTTATTTTTGTTTTACTCCACCAAAAAGTCACCGGTTTGGCGACGCCATAACTGTGCATAAATCCCATTCTGTGCAATGAGCTGTTCATGGCTACCTTGTTCGGCAATACGGCCATGATCGAGCACAATCAAGCGATCCATCTGAGCAATGGTCGATAAACGATGGGCAATTGCAATCACGGTTTTATCTTGCATCAAGTCATCTAGACTGGATTGAATCGCAGCTTCGACCTCGGAATCCAAGGCACTGGTGGCTTCATCTAAGATTAAGATCGGCGCATCCTTTAGGAATACTCGGGCAATCGCGATTCGCTGGCGCTGTCCACCTGAGAGTTTAACGCCACGCTCACCCACATACGCCTCATAACCTTTTTTACCGCGTAGATCGCTGAGTTCAGGGATAAATTCTTCAGCTTTGGCTTTGGCTACTGCGGCATACATCTCTTCATCACTGGCTTCAGGGCGGCCATATTTGATATTTTCCGCCACAGAACGATGCAGGAGGGAAGTATCCTGCGTCACCAAGGCAATGTTTTTTCTGAGGCTGTCTTGAGTCACATCTTGGATATTTTGCCCATCGATTGAGATTGAGC
>JASLIY010000208.1 GCA_030152675.1 Acinetobacter sp. | reverse complement strand
CCAAAGAGTATCAGCATGAAAAAATCGCCGACCATAAAAATGATTTGATCTATGAAGTGGCCGATCTTTGGTTCCACAGTATTGTGATGCTGGGCTACTTTGATCTCGAACCGCAAATCGTCTTAGACGAATTGGCGCGTCGTCAAGGCTTGTCGGGTCTCACCGAAAAAGCCAACCGTGAAGGCTAAGCACAACACCACAATCAAGGCATAAACATCAATGAACGTTGCACGCCGATGGCTGGGGTGCAACGCTGTTTTCACCCCTCATCTGTTCCCTTCACGCATGACATTCTGCTCAGCGATCAACGGCTTATATTCACAACCCTTGTGCGCTCCACAGCGCGATTGAAAGCTTTTAGCATGTCATCTATCTTAAATTGATCAATGACATGGAAAAATAAAGATAAATAAAAATCGACAAAATTATAAGCAATTGTTTTCCGTTAACTAATATCCAATAGCGCACAAAACCTGAATGAGACTGTTCTGTATTTATCACTTTTAGCCCAAGAAAATTAAGGTTAATTTTAATTCCAGGTTGATTTCAATGATTGAAATTTGCTTTCACCACATAAATGGAGAGTACTAGAGTTATGAAAGAGTTAAATGTCGAACAGGTTCAACAAGTTTCAGGCGCAGGCATCTTATCTGATGCCTTCGGTTCAATCGCTGGCCAAGTTGCCGGCTCAATCGGCGGTTCAATCGGTGGTTCAATTGGCGAACAATTCGGAAGTCAATCGATCGGTTCTTCAGTTGGTAAAGCCTTTGGTGAAGGTGCTGTATCCATCGGTTTACAATTGAGTAAAGCCATTAGTTCGGTCTTGTTCTCCGCTCTTACTTCGAAACTATAAAATTTATCATGAAGTTCTTGAGCTTAAGATTGGACATGAGGTTTGTATGCTCGGTTTAATCTCATTCTTAGTACAAAAAAGCCTCAACCTCCTGTTGGGGCTTTTTTAGGAACAGCTACAGAACTTGCAGAAACGCCCAAAACCACACTTTAAAAACGTACAGCATATAGGGTGTCTTGCACGGTAATTTTGGCTTAAATCACACATAATTAATTTTACTTTATGGCCTCACAGAATTCCTCAAACACCTCCAATAAAATCTTTAGGCAAGACTTTATTGACGCAAATAAAAAGCATGGCTTAGGCGATGCGGTTCTGATCTCAGAAATTTCTAGTCTCTATTGGATCACCGCCATCAGTATCATCACGCTGCTGGTTCTGATCTTTATTTTTAGCGCGCAGTTTACCCGCCGGATCAATGTGCAAGGCGAGGTGATCTCCTCGCCACTCCCCAACACCCTAGTCGCCCCCCAACAAGGTGCGATCGTCGACAGCTTTGTGCGAGTTGGGCAGCATGTCAACAAAGGACAAGTGCTGTTTAAACTCGATGTCAGTCGCAACACCCAAAATGGCAATGTCAGTCAAAAAGCCATCGCGCATATAGATCAACAATTACAAGATATTGAACAATTTAAAATCAGCTCGGAAGCCAATAACATCACCACCTTAGCCAGTTTAAAAAATCAACTCGAACATCAGCATCAGGCCCAACAACATACCATTCGGCGTTATTTTGCCGCGCAAAAAGGCCTGTCTGAGATGAAAAAAACCGCCGATGATTATGCCCGCTATTTAAAACAAGGCTTGGTCAACCGCGAACAGGTCAATCAACTGCGCTATGTGTATTATGAACGGCAAAATGCAGTCGATGGACTGTACAGCCAAGTGTTGCAACAATCCGCCCAAATCAATGAAATCGAAAAAGAACGTGCGCTTAGAACCACCGAATTTAAAGCGCAAATGCTGCAATACCAAGTGCAATCCCAAGACCTGTTGCGCCAACAATCTGACCTCAATGCCAGTGATGAACTGCTGATCAAGGCCCCTCAGTCTGGCATCGTCGAAAATATCAGTGTCAGTACCGGTCAGGAAGTGCGGGCCAGTGATAGCTTGATACAGCTGTCGCCCAATCAAAACACCTCGTTTGCCGTGGTGCTGTGGCTCCCCAATGCCAGTATTCCCTATATTCAGGTTGGCGATGCCGTCAATTTGCGCTACCACGCTTTTCCTTATGAAAAGTTTGGGCAGTTTGCCGGGAAAATCCACCAGATCTCCAAAGTCCCCGCCAGCCAAAATGAACTCACACGCTATGGCAGTGCCCCGAAAAACAATGATGCCGCCTTTTATAAAATCACCATCTTGCCCAAACAACATCAACTTCAATGGCAAGGTGAAGCATTGACTTTTGCCTCAGGGATGAAGGCCGAAGCCACGATTTTTTTAGAAAAACGTCGCATCTATCAATGGATATTCTCGCCATTTTATAACATGTCCAACAGCGTGAAAGAGGCACAACATGACTAGAGATCAGCTCAAGGATTTACTCGATCGACTACAGTTTAACTTTCGCTCACGTGTGCCGCTGCTGCTACAAACTGAAGCTGCCGAATGTGGATTGGCCTGCATCGCCATGGTCTGTGGTTATTTTAAAAAAGACGTAGATCTGTTCACCCTCAGACAACGCTACGGCATCTCATCGCATGGTGCGACGCTGGCCAGTCTGATGCTGATCGCCGACAAGATTGGCTTTGATCATCGTCCGCTGTCCTTGGAACTCGATGAGATTAAACAGCTCAAACAACCGTGTATCTTGCATTGGGATCTAAATCACTTTGTGGTCTTGGTGGCGCTAAAACCCAAGTACGCCATTATTTATGATCCAGCCTTTGGTCGACGTCAGCTGTCATTCAAAGAGTTATCGCTGCATTTTACTGGTGTCGCGCTGGAACTCTGGCCCAATACCCACTTCAAGACCGAACAAGCACAGCAGCGCTTGGGCTTTTTCAACATCATCAAAAACATCGATGGCTTGGGAAGTTTTCTATTTAAGATCTTTGCCTTGTCTGTGGTGCTTGAAGGCATCAACCTACTCTTGCCGATCGGCACACAACTGGTCATGGACCATGTGATCGTGGCTGCAGATCATGACCTGTTGAGCCTAATTTGTTTGGGACTGTTTGCCTTTACTCTGTTTCGTACCCTCATCGGCATGTCGCGCGCATGGATCAGTTTATTGATGGACACCTACCTCAATATTCAATGGAAGCAAAGCTTCTTCTCCCACCTCTTACAACTGCCCTTGAATTACTTTGAAAAACGCAATCCCGGTGATATCCAATCGCGTTTTCTGTCTCTGGATGCGGTGCGCAGTACCCTGACCAAAGGATTGGTCGGTGGAGTGATTGACGGCATCATGGCGGTGGGTCTGATGGTGATGATGTATCTCTATGCGGGTTGGTTACTGTGGGTGGTGCTTGGCTTTACCCTGCTGTATATCTTGCTGCGCGTACTGAGTTTTCAGCATTATCGACAGGCAACCGAAGCGCAAATCGTCAAAAATGCCCACGTCAATTCGCACTTTATGGAAAGCATGTATGCGATGGCAACGCTTAAAGTCTTGGGGCTGAACGCCACACGCACACGGACCTGGATGAACCACAATATCGACAGCACCAATGCCGGTATCCGCGTAACACGCTTGGACCTGCTCTATGGTGGAGTCAGCAGTTTGATGAATATGCTGGATCAGGTTCTGATCCTTTGGCTCGGTGCAGCGATGGTGATCGATCAGAAACTGACGCTGGGCATGTTCGTGGCTTTCAATCTCTATCGTGGCCAGTTTGCTGAACGCGCCACCCATTTGGTGAATTTGCTCTTGGAACTGCGCATGCTGTCACTGCATAACCAACGCTTGGCCGATATTGCCCTCACTGCGCCCGAAGCCACCCAAGAACCACGCGCGCTGCTGGCCCCAGATCAGAGCGCATGCTTTGAAATCAAAAATCTCAGCTATGCCTATGATGCACTAAACCCACCGATCATCCACAACTTCAATCTGCGCATCGCCGCCCAAGAAAGTGTCGCCATCATCGGTCCCTCTGGCGTGGGCAAATCAACCCTGCTGAAACTCATGACCGGTTTGCTGACACCGCAGCAAGGCATGTTGCTGTTGAATGATCAAGATATTCATCAAGTCGGGCTGAATAACTATCGCCAAGTGATCGCCTGTGTCTTGCAAGGCGATCGTTTATTTGCCGGTTCAATCGCAGACAATATCGCGGCCTTTGATCTCGACAAAGATCATGAACGTATCGTCGCTGTGGCACGCGCATGCAACATCGAAGCCGAAGTGATGCGTATGCCGATGGGTTTTGAAACCTTGATCAGTGAACTCGGCAACAGCCTCTCTGGTGGGCAAGTACAACGCTTATTGATCGCTCGTGCGCTGTATCGCCAACCAGCAATCCTGTTTATGGATGAAGCCACCAGTCATCTGGATCAAGACAATGAAGCTTGGATCAACCAAGCGATCAAAGCCCTCAAGATCACACGAATCTTTATCGCGCATCGTCAGTCCAGTATTGATAGTGCGGATCGGGTGATCGACATGGGCCAAGTTCAACCGACTCTCCCTAGGATTTGATGGAAAAAACCATGACCCTCAAACTTTCACAACTTGCACTGTTCTGCGCCTTGGTCGAGCAAGGGACCATTCATGCAGCAGCAGAGAAAATGCATTGCGTTCCCTCCAATATTACCTCACGCATCAAAGAGTTGGAGGGCCACTTAGGTGTTGCCCTCTTCGATCGCCAGCATCGTAAACTCAGTATTACCCCTGAAGGTCGCGCCTTCTATCGCCAAGCCACGCAATTGATTCAACAGGCACTGCACTGCCAAAACCTATTCAAACAATCGACACTGATTGGACACCTACAGATCGGTGCCTTGAACAGTGTTGTAGAACACTATATCCATCAGCAAACCATTCAGTTTTTAAAACAACATCCCACGGTCGAAGTGAATATTTCCTGTGGCAATTCACTGCAACTGATCGAGCAATTGCTGAATGGGGACTGTGATTTGATTTTTGTGGCGGGCGGGATTGAACATCCTTTGCTGCAATCGCGGACTTTATTTAGCGAGCAATTGTATTTGGTCTGCAATCAGCACAGCGTAAATACCTTTAAGCAGCAGGCTGCGGGGCAAATCTTATTTAGCCACGGCGCCCCGAGTGTGCATGACCTGATCTTAAAACATTGGTTGGCACAGCATCAGATTGAAGTTCAACGTCAGTGTGATATCGAATCCTATCCCTTGCTCCTCGATGCGGTACAACAGCGGATCGGCTTTAGCGTGATTCCGAGTGTCTATCTGGCACAGGCGCAACAACGTCAACTGCACTGCCTAGCCCTCGATCAGCGCAATAGCTGTGACATCTCGATTGCATGGAAAAAATCCAACAGCTCCGCGCTGATTCAAAGTTTTGCGGCATGTTTTAAAAGTTTGGATACTGACAGCTAAACGCTAAACGCTAAACGCTAAACGCTAAACAGGCTAAACAAACTAAACAGCCCAAGCACTGCAACATAGCAAAGCTTGGGCTCAATACCATCCATCACCCCATTCAAAACAACTTAGATGACATGATGAATGGCGAATGGGAAATTACGAATGGGCTTAACTCTTCTTGGCTTTTTTCTCGATCGACGGTGCGATTGGATCGGCCGTGATATAGCCGACTTCAGCACTAAAGCGATCGTTAAAATTCTGACGGATCAGAGGATCAAGCGTATCCACCACTTGCTTATGCAGTCCGTTCCAGTCGCCAGCATGTTGGAAGTTACTCATGATATAGGTCCAACCGTGGATCGAATCAACCGCATGTAGACCAGTTGCTTCGGCACCCGCTGGACAAGAGAGAATTCGATCTAATTTTTTGGTATCAACGTTATAGGCCCAGAGGTAGTTATTGACATGGTTACCACTGTCTTCGCCGATAAAGAGTGTGCGTAAGCTTTCAGAGAACTTGATGTTATCCGCGCTGGCGATCTTGTCTGGATGTGAGGTATTGCCGATACCTAGCGGATCATTCGCTGCGTTGATATCTTCACCCATCAACAACATATGTGTTTGATACGGAACCCAATCACTGTTGATCACTTTGCCCAAGCTGTCGTTTTTCCCGCCCGCCATATCATGTGCCATGATGCCGCCTGCAGAGATTTTTTGTTTGAAGGCCACATTGTATTCGGCACGCCAGCTGGCATTGTCACGGATCATCGAGTCTTGGATGTTGGCCAATGCAGAATACGCCACCTTGTCTTTGGCATTGACCGTGGTGCCTTCCATTTTGGTAAAGGCCATACTGGCCCCTTTCAGTGCAGCATAGCGATGCGTTTCAAGGAATGCTGCCGCCTGTTCCATGCCCGGATTGACTTTCACCCAAAGCTTTTGTTTGTTGAGGATGATCTCGGTGAAGCTTGGATCATTCGGATTTGTGTTTAAACTCTGCATAATGTCTTGGGCTTGAATCTTGCGGACATTGACCAAGTCATCGATTTCTTTGCTGCTCGCATGGCCCAAATGAATCCATTGAATTTGCGCAGTCGCACTTTCATTCAGTTCATTCAAGTATTTGGCTGCATATAAGTTACCGGCAGATAGATCTTTTTCTTTGTCCGCCACAAACATAAACAAGGCACCGTTGGTATAGTCATCGCCCATCAAAGCGGTTCGTTGGTCTGGCATGACTTGGATCAATTCATGCGAGATCCGTCCCAAACAATAGTGCTTGATGATTCGTGCTGAACCATCAGCATTGACGATAACTTCTGGCATATGGCCATAGTTATAGGGATTGGCGCTGTTTGGATTGCCATATAAATGCTGACTAAAATCTTTGAGCAGTTGCAGTTCTGTTCCAGCTTTTTGATCAAAGGCATCTGGCTCATATTCTTCACTAGACAGATGCGTGCCCCACGGCGATAAACTCGCGCCACAGGTGATCCATAAACCATGTACCTTGGACGTATCCACGTTGTGATATTTGACCAAGTTGAGATGGCCGGTTTGCGGATCTTGATCCAAGGTCAGCACTGCGATTGGTGATGGCAATTTGCCATACATATTGTCGCCGTCCAAGTTACGGGTGGTGTATTCAAACTGCACCACGGCAAAAACGGTATTGCCTTTGACACCTGCGACTTTGGCATCTTTCACGGTCAACAACGACGAACCATCTGGGCAGTCTGAGAAAAATTGACGCGCTGCCCCAGTGCCAGAACGATCCATGATCGGTTGATTGTTGATATCGTAGTAGCCGCCAGCCAATATTGGTGTGCCCTGTAAACTGGTCACGCTCTCGCCGGTTTTAAAGAAGGTTTTATAGGCCAACTGATAGTCGGTCTTGCTTTGGTCATCCCAAGTCACGCTCAATGCAGAAGCCACTGCGGTCATGGCCATCGCACTCGGGTCGCTCAAGGTCGGTGCCGGCATGGCAGTGAATGTCGCACTTTTGAGCTGTGCCGGTTTGACCGGCGGTGCAACGCTCACATCCTTGTCGTCATCGCTACATCCCACCAATGTTGCAGATGTGGCCATGGCCCCCAAAGGTAAAAACGGAATACTGGCTAACCATTTGATCAATTCACGACGCGTAGGCTGGCTGGCTGAATGTGTCATATTCGTACTCAATAAGTTGAATTTAAAATTATTTTCCTCGAAGCAGTGTAAGAACTGCATGTGACGATTTGGTTGCAGAATGGGGTCAATTTAAAGACAGATGACCAAAGAAAAAATATCCAATCTGCCCACTTTTCAGCGCTCAATAATTGCTTTCAATACAGCTTTGCCTGCGGCCTGTCACCTGCTTGGAACGCGGATAATCGCCATCCTGCGCCAATCTTTGCTATACTCGATCCGCTCAAAATGCCACCCATTGAATAAGAATTTATCACTGTGCCTGATTCGTTTCGTCCGACCTCCGAACAAAGTATTGCCATCGCGCAAGCTGAAAAAGGCCAATCATTTAAAGTGATTGCCTATGCTGGCACGGGTAAAACCACCACATTACAAATGATTAGCGCTGCGATGCCACGCCGACGTGGTATGTACTTGGCCTTTAACAAAGCCATCGCCACCGAAGCCCAGCAACGCTTTCACCAAAATGTCGATTGCCGTACCTTTCACTCATTGGCCTATCGCAGTGTGCCGCGCGGCATTACCGATAAATTACGTTTACCGCGTTTAAGCCCTAGTTTTATTGCCAATGAATATCGTCTCGAGCCGATTACCTTGCGCCGTATGATGGGCGGACGTTATGAAAAATACGCACTGATGCCGAGTCGTTTGGCCAGTCTGGTCGCCAATGCGGTGAGCTACTTCTGCTCAACCAGCTCACAATATCCAGCGCCTCGACATATCCAAGCCCCGGCATGGTTACACCCAGATGATATCGACAGCTTGCAACAGCATTTATATCCTGCGGTGGAGCGACGTTGGTTGGAGTCCATCGATCAGCAGCATGAAGCTGGGATCGGGCATGATATCTATCTCAAACTCTGGGCGCTGTCTGAACCGAATATTCCGGCTGACTATGTGCTGTTTGATGAGGCACAAGATGCCGACCCCTTGATGTTGGGTATTCTGCTGCGTCAACGACAAACGCAAGTGATCTATGTCGGTGATGCGCATCAACAAATCTATGCATGGCGCGGTGCGGTGAATGCCATGCAGCAACTGCCCTTGCCTGCGACACGACTGACCACCTCATTTCGATTTGGTGATGAGATTGCCAGTGTGGCCAACAGCTTATTGGGCGGTCTCAATGAAACCGTGCCTCTACTCGGCAATCCCGATCGTAACTCCAAAGCCGTCAACAAACCGCATACCAAAATGCGCGATGCGATCCTGTGCCGAACCAATGCGCGCGCGATGGAGTTGCTCTTGTCCGGCCTTGTACAAGGTGAAAAAGTCGGACTACAGGCCGATCATGCCAAGTTAAACCGCTTTGTCGATGCTGCCAGTCTGCTTAAACAAGGCAAGCGCGTGGTCGATGTCCCTGAACTGGCATGGTTTAACTCTTGGCATGATGTGCATGAATACTGTGAAACCAATGACGGTAGCGATATCAAACCCTTGGTGAAGTTGGTCGATGATCATGGCACCGACCCTCTGAAAAAAGCCCTCGCCAAGATCACCCCGATTGAAAAAGCCGACTATGTCATCTCCACGGCGCATAAAGCCAAAGGCTTGGAGTGGAATCGGGTACACATCGAAGATGACTATCAATTCAAAATTAACGGTCTGGAACATAAAATTAGCGATGAAGAATTAAGGCTCTTATATGTGGCATGTACCCGTGCTAAAGTGAGCCTAAACATTCATCATATTTATGATTTAGTACAACAATTGAAACTAAAAACACCGTTAAAAAATAAAGTCGCCGTTCCTTAAGCAACGGCCGCAGCACAATGAGGTGATCTATGAAGGTTGATTATTTACAACTCAAACAAAGCTATCATTTTCAGGACTTAAAAATTAATTTCCAGTCTGAAAGCCATTGCGTCAGTCTGATCTTGGGCGATCAGGCCAGCGGCAAAACTGCGATCGTGAAAAATATTTACCAAGCCCTGACTTGGTTTTCAGCACGTTTTAAAGACCTCCGCAGTGCGGGTGTGGTGATGCTCGATCAAGACATCATGCAGCAGCGCAGCCAATCCAAGATCGATATCGGCGTGCGCTTTCCGAGCGAAATCGGACAGTTACCTGAGGGCAGCGAACAGCCCTTGCAACAACTCAACAGCTGTCATTGGCAACTCTATAAAACCCTCGGCCCAGGCGATGTCGGCAGCAGTCGAGTCGAGACCAAGCAACTCGAACAATGCATTGGCTTGTATTACAAAGCCACACAGCAAGATCCTTTACAGGGTCTGCCGATGATTGCCTATTATCCAAGTGAGCGTTTTATCAATGAGATCAATCTGCTCAGTAAGAATAATCCCAGTATTTTTCAAAGCTATGCTGCTTATGAATACGCCGCGATTCCGTTCACCACCTTTGCCCGTTTCTTTGAATGGTTACGTGAAGTCTCGGATATCGAAAACGCGCACAGTGCGCTGCTGTTTCAGCAATTGATCGAAGCCAAACCATTGCCAAGCGAAGAGACCTTCAGCGAAGCACAGAGTGAGGATCATCTCGATGCGGCCTTGTCGCAAATCCATGCACAGCAGCATTCTCCGCATTTAAACGCTTTAAAAAACTGCTTAAGCACCATCTTCCCTGAACTGACCGATATTTATATCGACTATCACCCCAAATTACAGTTAATGGTCTGCTATGCGGATCAAACTTTTCTGTATCAACAACTGCCTTCGAGCCTAAAAATTTGGATTGCCTTGGTGGGTGATGTGGTGCGCCGTTTATGCTTACTCAATCCATTGAGTCTGTATCCTTGCCAAGAAGGTGAAGGTATCTTGTTGATCGATGAGATTGATCAAGGCTTGGATCAAGACAATTGCAGTATGATCCTCGATCGCTTACATCAGGCCTTTCCACAATTACAGATTATTGCCACAGGACAGCGCAGTGAATTGCTCGACAATGCACATGCCTTTCAATATTTTAGACTTGAGGATCAACACTTAACACCGCTCAAGCATCAAGAAACCTGGCAGCACTATGAAAATCTCTATCAACAGTTGCAACAGGGCCGCAACAATCCTCATCACGCCAACAATCCGCTCAATGCGGGTGGCGCACAAAGCGTCGGTGCCTGTGAAGAGGCATTGCAGGATGAACAATCCAAGGCACAACTGATATTTGAGCAAATTCAACAACTCAGTGAAATCGAACAACATGAATTGAGCCGTTTAATGCATGTTGATGATGATCCTTCACTGCCTGTTTCGAGTTGTTCTTAAAGTATTCTGCGACTCAAATGTGTAATTTAAGAAAGGTGTCAGCGTCAGTCATGCCGCTGTCCTGCCCTAAAGCCGTCGGACTGAGCCAAATCCGTGCTCACTCAACATGTGTTCGTTTACTATTTGTGCATTCCCCTACGATAAAACGAGCACCGCCGCGTTAAGCTCCTATAATTAAATCAATGTACAAAAATGATTGATGTTGTTTTAACCGTGTAATAATATCGATGCGCATCTGTGTTTCATGCAAAAATGTGACCGATACACGCTTTATTTCACGAGTTGCGCAACACAACTTGGTTTTGTTCATTCAAACTTTCATTTGGCTTTCAAGATTTAGAATTTTGGAACTCTCCTTGGGCTCCTGTAATCCTTGAAAGATAAGATTCACACTAGGTTTCGGCCTATTCACGACATTGGATACGAGTGTGCTACCGATTATTATATTGTTACCCTT
>JASLIY010000198.1 GCA_030152675.1 Acinetobacter sp. | reverse complement strand
CTAAAGCTGAGCTGTAAGGATTTTAAAATCCGCTCAGAGGTGACGATATCAATAAAGCCATCCCATCCAATCCCCATGGACTTGATCAAGACAGCGGACAACGGAATCAGGACGATAAAAGACAGATAAGCAAGGGTAAAGCCTAGAGAAAGACCAAATCCTGGCAGCACTCGGGAACGCTGCGACATGAAGACTCCTCAAAATGAGAAAAGCGCTGATTGAAAGCAATCAGCGAATATGAAATGAATACTCAACAAATATTAAAAATCAAGAATTGAACTAAGGTCGGCAAAGCATCAGGCAAACGATGAATCACAATCGCTTCATCGTGATAGGCTGACCTTTACATGGCCAATTTAAAAAACAAGCGATCTGCGGCGACATCATGCAACTGTTGCGGTCGGTCAGTTAATAAGTCATTGAAAATCTCAGGAAAGCATTGAAAGCCCGAATCCACATTGATATGACCGACACGACCTAAGTTACGCACAGGGACATTCCAATGCTGTGCTAAAGCTTGTGCATCCTCATAGGACAACCACGGATCATTTTCACTGATCAGCATTTGGGCCGGGACTTGAATCTGCAATTGCTGAAAGTAGCTTGCATAGTGCTGTTCGCTGTTTTCGGCAAAGCCGTGTGGTGCAAAACGTGCTGGATTGGCAGGGGCCACCAAGATCAGTTTTTTGACTTTCTTGGCCAGTTCAGGATGTTGTGCCAGCGCTGCAACACTGGTCAGACAACCAAAACTATGTGCGATGACTTGTACCGCTTCAGGTGCGGCATCTAGGGTCTCGACAAAGTTCTCTACCCATCGCGATAGGATTGGCAAGTTCCAGTCCTGTTGCTGTACGCGAGAGCAGGACATGAGTTGGCGTTGTAACCAAGACTGCCAATGATTGTGATCACTACCACCGACACCGGGAACGATTAGGCTATGGATCATGTCTCTACTCCTCAAGCTTGTTGCTATGATCTGTCACGCTTTGCAAACGTCTGACTGCGTTATTGAGCGAAATATCTGTGAATTAAACTATTTGTTGTTTGAACTGGTTGGGTTTGAATTGCTTTTGACGATTTGGTCAAAGATGCCGTTATTTTCAAAATGCTGTTTCTGCACTTTGGCCCAACCGCCAAATTCTTTGTCGACTGTCACCAAGCGCAGTGGCTTAAACACATGCGTATATTTTTTCAGCACGTTGGCATTACGAGGTCGGTAAAAGTTCTGCGCTGCAAGGTCTTGGCCTTGGGGCGAATACAAAAAGTTGAGATAGCCTTTGGCCAAATTGAGATTGCCATGCTTCTGTGCATTCTTTTCCACGATCGCCACCGGTGGTTCTGCCAAGATCGACAGAGACGGGGTGATGATTTCAAATTTACCCGGCTGCTCTCTGACCGCTAAGTAGGCTTCATTTTCCCAAGCCAGTAACACATCTCCAATCCCACGTTCTGCAAACGTGGTGGTGGCGCCACGCGCACCAGAATCCAAAACCTTGGTGTGCTTATAGACATTGGTGACGAAGCTTTGTGCTTTGGCATCGCTACCATACTGATGTTTGGCCCATGCCCAAGCCGCCAGATAATTCCAACGTGCACCGCCTGATGTTTTTGGATTTGGTGTTACCACGTCAACACCGGGCTTGATGATATCGTCCCAGTCTTTGATATTTTTAGGATTATTCTTACGCACTAAAAATACGATGGTCGACGTATAGGGGGTGGAGTTCTGAGGGAACTTCTTTTGCCAATCCTTGGGAAGGAGATTGGTTTTTTCAGCAATGGCATCAATATCTGCTGCCAAGGCCAAGGTCACCACATCTGCACCTAAGCCATCAATCACGGCACGTGCTTGTTTGCCCGAACCGCCGTGGGATTGTTTGAATTGAATATCTTGGCCCGTGGCCTTTTTCCAATAGGCCGCAAACTGTGGATTGACGTTATCGTACAGTTCACGTGTAGGATCATATGAAACATTTAAAAAGTCTTTCGCGGCAAAGCCGAAAGAAGAAACAGACAGCAATGACACGATGACGCTCAGTTTTATTGTTGAAATACGCATATAATCGTCTCTGTAACTTATTGTGCAAAGAGGGTGAAAGCAGAATAGCCTTAGTGGTTATTCCTAAAAAATAATTAAAAGTGCTTTTAATATGAAGAAAAGAGAAATAGGTTTTGAATGTATTTAAATATTCTGTTTAAAAATCAATAGGGTTAAATTTTATGCTGCAATGTTTAAAAAATGCGATACCGATTGAAGCATGTTCTTTGAGCGATCGCGCACTGCATTATGGAGATGGTTGTTTTAGCACCATGCGCTTTGTGCAGGGCCAGTGTTTGTTACAAAGTCGACATTGGGCACGGCTGCAATTCGCCGCTGAGCGCTTAAGTTTGCCGTTGGATTTTGCATGGATTGAACGCAGTATTGCTCAGCTTAAAGCGCAAAATAGCAGTCCAATTCACGGTGTGGTCAAGATTTTGATCAGTCGTGGCGTAGGCGGGCGCGGCTATAGCATGCCGGATCAGCCTGCAGATATTTATCTTTACTATTATCCAGCGCCTTATTCTGATCAGGACGCGGCGATTCCTGTGCCTGAACAGATTGAAAGTGGAGTATTACAGCAGCAGATCGGCCTAAGCATGCCAACATTGGTGGGAGTGAAAAGCCTCAACCGTTTAGAGCAAGTGCTGCTTAAACAAGAGGCCGATCAGCAGGGTTGGTCTGAGGCCTTGGTCAGTGATGTGCAAAATCATATTGTTGAAGGGGTGAGCAGTAATTGCTTTATTCGTATCAATGATGCGTGGATTACACCAGAACTTCGCTATAATGGCGTGCATGGTGTCATGCGTGCTGAGATATTGGCGCGGATGCAACAGCATCAACTGCATTGCACTCACGCTGTTATCGATCGGCAAGATATTGATCAGATTCAAAGTTTATTTTTCTGTAATGCTTTGACGCCGATGAAAATCGTACACCGTTTAAATCGCCGTACTTTAGCGGTTCAACCTTGTGTTGAGCTATTTGAAACTTTGCAACTTGATCATTTAACTTCTTATGTCGAAAACACCATCTAGTCAAAAAACCAAATTAAAATCCTCCCCGAAGAAATCCAAATTTAAGATTTTTCTGCTGCTGTGTCTGGCCCTGCTGATCGCGTGCGCCGTGGTGCTTAAACTGAGCTTGTTTCAAAGCTATCCCGTACAGGGCAATAAACAGAAACTCTTAATCAATAATGGTGAGACCTATACTGGGTTTATCGATCAGTTGGCCAAAGACAACAAAGTCCAGTTCCCGATCGTGCTGAAGGTTTATCGTAAATTCTTTATCCATGACACCATGAAAGCTGGGGTCTATGAAGTCAGACAGGGCATGAATATTCGCCAAGTCTTGGACATGGTATCCAATGCCGAAAATGCGCAAATGAATCGCATCTTGGTGATCGAAGGCACCACCAGCAAACAACTCTTGGCGGCGCTGAAAAAAGACCCTTATGTCAGCAATCAGGTGAGCTCACTCAGTCAGGCTGAGCTGATTCAGCGCTTGAACATTCCTTATGATCATCTTGAAGGACTGTTTGCACCGGATACGTATTTCTTTGATAAGGGTGCCAGTGATGAACAGATCTTAAAAGACCTGTATCAACGTCAAGTCAAGATCTTGGATGCGGCATGGGAAAAGCGTGAACCGAACTTACCGTATAAAAATAAATATGAAGCCTTGATCATGGCCTCGATCATCGAAAAAGAAACCAGTCTGGATCGTGAGTTGCGTCAAGTCTCTGGGGTCTTTGTGCGTCGTCTACGTCTTGGCATGCGTTTACAGACCGACCCAACTGTGATCTATGGCATGGGCGATCAGTACACGGGCAAGATTACCCGTACTGACCTACGCACCCCAACCGCCTATAACACCTATACCATGCATGGCTTACCGCCAACCCCGATCGCATTGCCAAGCAAAAAAGCCATTGAAGCTGCGATGCATCCAGACAAATCCGATGCGATCTACTTTGTGGCCACAGGCAATGGCGGACATAAATTTTCCAGTAATTTGCCAGACCATAACCGTGCGGTTCAAGAATATTTGACTGTGCTTCGCGCTAAACAATAAGTTTGTGCTAGACCATAAAAGAAGGAGTGAGGATGTTTATCAGTTTTGAGGGGACCGAGGGTGTAGGGAAGACCACACTGATTAGCAAACTCTATGACTATTTTGCCGAGCAGCAGCATGCGGTGTTGCTGACCCGTGAGCCGGGTGGGACGCCTTTGGCGGAGCAGATCCGTCAACTGCTGTTGGCCGATGATGATGCCGATAAAATGGCGCATGATACTGAGTTGTTACTGATGTATGCCGCACGGGCACAACACATTCAAAACGTGATCATGCCGGCGCTGTCGCGTGATGATGTGGTGCTGTGTGATCGCTTTACCGATGCCAGCTTTGCCTATCAATGTGCTGGGCGTGGCTTGAGCCGTGAAAAACTGGCGCTGTTAAACCAAACCTTTGTACCGCGTATGCCTGATCTGACTTTTTGGTTGGATGCACCGATTGAGTTGGGTATGGCGCGTGCACGCGAACGCGGGGCATTGGATCGTTTTGAGCAAGAGAAGATGGAGTTCTTCGGTAAAGTACGCGCAGGCTATGCCGAACTGCATCAACACGCTCCTGAGCGGATTAAACGCCTCGATGCCACTCAAGGGCCAGAACAGGTGTTTGCACAGGCGCTGAGTTTCTTAAAGGGTTCGCTATAAAGCTGATGTTTGTGAGTGAGGGGTTGGGCTGACGCACATTGCAGCATCCGTGATTTATGGACGAAGAAAAGACAGGCTTAATTCAATTAAGCCTTTCTTTTTGGTCTAATTTTACCTATGTTGGAGGATGAAATTTAATCGTCGCAAGGATGTGCAATGAAAGTCAGCCAATTACAAATCGAGGAATTTTTACAACGTGAGTTCCCACAGAGCTTAGAACAGTGCCAGATCGAGGAGGTTGTGGATCGGGGCGCGACCTTGCGCTATCGAATCAGCGCCGATCACCTGCGTCCGGGCGGGACGGTATCTGGGCCGACCATGATGACCTTGGCCGACTTTGCTTTATATGTCGCAATCTTGGGTGAAATTGGCCTGATTGGTTTGGCGGTGACCACCAATATGAACATTAACTTTTTGCGTAAACCTTCGGGTGGACAAGACTTACTGGGCAAATGCCAGTTGATGAAAGTCGGCAAGACCTTGGTGGTGGGCGAGGTGTGGATTTACTCGGCAGATTCGGCTGAACCTGTGGCACATGTGGTGGGGAGTTATTCGATTCCACCGCAAAAGACAGTGCTGCACTAATCGCAGTCGCTGCATTTAGCGGTGGGGCGTGTGAAGGGATGACTTAACACGCTTCTGATTCGGTCTCATTCACCAGCATCTGCTCAACCTGAAAGTTGGGCGGGCTGAGTACCGTTTTTTGCAGCGTGTCGGCCAGTTCTGGGTAGTCGAGAGTATAGTGCAGACCGCGTGATTCTTTGCGTTGCATGGCGCAGCGCACGATCATCTCTGAAACCAAGACCAAGTTACGCAGTTCGATCAGGTTCTTGGTGACATGATAGCCTTGATAATATTCAGTGATTTCGGCTTTGAGCATCTCGATCCGATGCAGGGCACGCTCTAAACGTTTCGTCGTGCGCACGATGCCGACATAGTTCCACATGGTGGCGCGTAGCTCATCCCAGTTCTGCAAGATCACCACTTCTTCATCAGCATTGCTGACCTGTGAAGTATCCCAAGCCGGAATCGCAGGCAGTTGCACTTCAGGATCAAACTGTTGTTGGATATGCGTGGCAGCACTCATGCCATAGACAAAGCATTCTAACAGCGAGTTACTGGCCATACGATTGGCGCCGTGTAGACCGGTGTAGGCGGTTTCACCGATGGCATACAGTCCCGGTAAGTCCGTCTGACTGTGCTCATCCACCATCACCCCGCCACAAGTATAGTGCGCCGCAGGCACCACGGGGATCATATCTTGGGTGATGTCGATGCCGAGTTCCATCAGCTTGGCATACAGGGTCGGGAAGTGCTCAATCACAAAGTCTGCCGGTTGATGGCGAATGTCGAGCCAGACATGGCGGATACCCAAACGCTTGATTTCATAGTCAATGGCGCGTGCCACGATATCTCGTGGTGCTAACTCAGCACGCTCATCAAAGCGCAGCATAAAGCGTTCGCCATTCGGAAGACGTAAATAAGCGCCTTCACCGCGCATGGCCTCGGTGATCAGAAAGGAACGCGCTTGCGGATGATATAAACAGGTCGGATGGAATTGATTAAATTCCATATTGGCCACGCGGCAACCGGCTCGATAGGCCATGGCAATGCCATCACCAGTGGCGATATCTGGATTGGAGGTGTACAGATAAGCTTTC
>JASLIY010000167.1 GCA_030152675.1 Acinetobacter sp. | reverse complement strand
CAATGCTGTGCAGTGGCGACTGGATCTTCTGAAAATACGGTATCGTCTTCCATACGACCTTGTTTTAAACGGACACATTGACCATCTTTGAGGTCGATTGCAGGGATGATCAGCATGCTTTCGCTCCTTGCCTATTCTCATCATTGAATTAATGCCGTCATCTTAGCAAAGTATTTTCAAATCGCTAAGTCTCTGACCGTTTATTTAATTTTTTAAAACCACTTTAGTCGTATTGCATTAAATTTTTGGCTTTTCAGTTATGATGCTCTGCAATGCTTAATATTGCGGCAGTATGATGGATGCGATGTTATTGGCATCATCGGTCATTGGCCGAAGCGCAACATGCATGTTTAATCGTTCTCTAGAGTTGGACGATTGCGGATACCACGTAGGGGAATAAGCCACCATGGACCAGAAAGATGATGATCGTTTTGTTGAGGGTGTGAAGCGGATTAAGCAGCTGATTCAAGATAAAAATTTAAATCAGATGGACTTGATTGATGCCTTAGGCGTGTCCAAGAAAACAGTAAGTCAGTGGTTGCAAAACTCCACCAGCCCCAATACACAAAATTTGATTGATTTGGTGAAGTTACTCGGTGTAAGCGAGCGTTGGAACAATAGTGAAGCCAAGAGCAGCAGTCCAAGTCCCAAGCCAGAAGCCGCCGCGGATGGTGTGGCATTGAGTCAAGCCACTGTTGATCAACTGATTAATGAAATTAAAGCACGTTATGCTGATTTGAATCTCAAAGCGGATATCAAGATTCATGTTGACGTGGTCGAAGGCAGTTTTGTCAGCAAGGATTAAGGCAGCAAACTAAGGCAGCGAATCCCCAAACTAGTTCGCTTGCCCAATAAAAGAAACAGCCCAAAATAAGGGCTGTTTTTGCATCGTGCCTAAAAACTTACGCGACTCAGAGCGCTTGTTCCATACGTTGTTCAAGTTGATACGAACTTTGTGAAGCGCTGGATAATACGCCGAAGCCAATCGCTGCAGCGAAGACCAAGATAAAGATGACAATTTGTGCCCATGCCATAAACTTCTCCCAGCCCAAGGCCGGACGCGGTGGACCAAAACGATTTGGACCTTCAGTACCTTTAAAAAAGATCAGATAGAAGCTTAAGCCGACATTGGCCAGTGGCACGAAACTCAGGAGTGATAACCAACCAGACTTATCTAAGTCATGCAGACGTCGAATGATCACGATGAAGATCAAATAGGTAAATATAAAATAACCAACGATGACGATCAGCCAACTGATGATCGATAAAGAATAATCCACTTGAAAATTAGGGGAGAGCAATACGCCAATGATCACCAAGGCAAACATAAAGATGCTCAGCAATCCATTCCAACCAAAATAAGAGTAACGACTAAAGCGACCTTTGGAGCTGAAGGGAGAGCCGTTATCGGGCAACTCATGTGGATCGGTGGTCAAGGGGGATGTTTGATATTGGGGGGATTGATGGGGCGACGAGGCCTTTGATTCATGACTATTGTTCATTTTTACTTATCCAAAAAGTTTGTTGTTAATATTTTACTGCAGGCCGTTAGTCTACAAAAAAATCATTTGCTTGAAAAGAAAGTATTTAATTCGAGATGTAGCAATAAAATAGCCTATCTTGGGATGAGTAGAGCTCAATTGAAGCGATATTCTTAAGCGTTAAAACTTGAATATTCTTAGATTTAAAATGCTCTCATAGATTTTAGAAATATGGACATAAAGCTGAGTATGGCGATACAGATAAAGATGATCATCATCCAACCCAGCACTAATTCCCAGCCCAAACTCGGTCGCGGTTGACCATAATTGTTTGGTGTTGCTGTACCAGGCATAAAGAGTAAATAGAGGGAGAAGAAAAAATTCACGATAGGGATTAAGATCAGGATGGAAAGCCAGCCAGACTGATTGACATCATGGAGTCGCTTGATCGCAAAACTAATATAAATAAAAAACAACAAAATGTTAAGGACGATCCCAATGATCATTACCGCCCAAGATTCTTGCAGTGTCAGCATGTATTGCAGTGCGCTGGGTGCAAGCGTGACGAACATCAGACTAAACACTAAGGAAATGAGTACCACGACGCCATGCCAAGCCAGATAGGTGATTCGATTGATACGACCTTCACCATTGAAGGGCGAGTTCGATTCGGCTGCAGCTTGATTTAGCGTGTGCGCGGGTTGAGTATGATTCATTGCTGTTCCCATTTTAAAGTCAGTTTTTTTAGTTGATTGAACAATTCAAATTTTATTGCGTGGTATTGGCTTAGGTCTTAGATTTTGGATGAAGCACTATAAAGGCTTAAGTTAATCCCTGATTTTAATAGGTTGTCGTTATTTTATTCAGCAATAAAAAAAGATCAAGCGCATATCAATGTGCTTGATCTTTTTGGATTTGATCTTTTGAAAGACTCAACTGACTTAAAAACATTCAGCTGGCTTAAATGCGCTTTAGATCTTCCATTCCACAAAGTTTTTCAACAGTTGTAGGCCTGCAGTGTGGCTTTTTTCTGGATGGAACTGGGTGGCAAATAAATTGTCTTGATGCAGTGCAGCACAAAACGGTAGCCCATAATCACATGAGGCTGCCACTAGGTTTTGATCTTCAGGCTCAACATAGTAGCTGTGTACAAAGTAGAAGCGACTGTCTTGCTCGATGTTGTTCCACATCGGATGCGCTGGATCATGTTGCTGAACTTGGTTCCAACCCATGTGGGGCACTTTGAGTTGAGGCAGTTCTGGAAAAAGTTTTACCGTACCGGCAAAAATACCTAAGGCATCACTGCCGCCATTCTCTTCCGAGCGCTGCATCAAAGCTTGCATGCCGACACAAATCGCCAACACCGGCTTGTTAAACGCAGCTTGTTTTACCACTTGATCGATCCCTGCATCTTGCATGCCTTTGATGCAGTCACGCATCGCACCAACCCCTGGGAACACCAGTTTATCGGCTTGAGCAATCAGTTTTGGATCGTTGGTGACATCAACACGAGCACCCACGTGTTCGAGTGCTTTAGCGGCAGAGTGTAAATTGCCCATGCCGTAATCAAGTAAAGCAATTCGTGTCATCAAAGTGTCCCTTTGGTAGAAGCAACGCGGTTTTCAGCGCGTGGATCGACTTCACAAGCCATGCGTAATGCACGAGCAAAGGCTTTGAATACACACTCAATTTGGTGGTGACTGTTTTTGCCTTTTAAGTTGTCGATGTGTAGGGTCATCAAGGCATGATTGACAAAGCCTTGGAAGAACTCTGAGAACAAATCAACATCAAAAGTACCGATACGTGCACGGGTAAATGGGATATCCATAAATAAACCTGGACGACCTGAGAGATCGACCACAACACGACTGAGTGCTTCGTCTAAAGGCGCATAGAAATGGCCATAACGACGTAAACCGGCTTTATTTCCAAGTGCTTGTGCAAAAGCTTGGCCTAAAGTAATCCCGCAATCTTCAACCGTGTGGTGATCATCAATCTCAAGATCGCCATCACAATGGATATCGATGTCAAATAGCCCATGGCGCTTGATTTGATCGATCATATGATCTAAAAAGGGAACACCGGTATTGAGGACGCCCTGACCCGTACCATCTAGATTCACACGAACTTTAATTTTGGTTTCGTTGGTGTTTCTCACCACTTCACTGATACGTTGCGTCATGGACAGGTTCCTCAAAAAAACGCTTAAATGCTTGATTTAAAAATATTGGCTGTGACATAAGTCATGGCATATTAGATTGCTCAGGAGGCTTTATCAATGCCTATTACCGTACATGCTTATACTTCACTTGAAAATGAAGAAATTCGCAACCAACTGGAACGATTATATGATACCAGTCCTGAATTCGGTGACGGGCAAGACGCCATTGAACAACTCGGGCAGAATCTTGCACAGTATACCTTAGTTTATACAGCTGAA
>JASLIY010000156.1 GCA_030152675.1 Acinetobacter sp. | reverse complement strand
CTCTTATTGAACAGACCATTTCTGCTCAACAAGCAACTAGCATGAAAGATATGGGTAAGGTGATGAATTCTCTACGTCCGATCATAGCCGGGCGTGCCGATCCAGCCATTATTTCCGCCAAGATTAAAGCCAAACTCAGCTAAAAAAATTAAATCAAGCTGCTGAACAATCGGGCTTTGAACAACTCAAAAGCCCTTTGCTGATCCAGATTTTATAACTGCTTTATTTTATAACCACTCCACTCATCCCGTTTTATTCCTGCAACTGCTCTAGCACGCCTTCAAAGCACTCATCTCTGAGCGCTCCGCAGCCACAACTCTTTTTATTTTAAATTTTCATTTGCCGTTCATCTTGCATGGTCTTTAAGCGTGTCGCAATTTTGGCAGACATGGCTTGATTGTCTTTGCTCAGACGCTGTGCATGGATTAAAGATTTAATCGCACTGTCCTCTTCGCCAGACCAATACTCCACTTCCGCACGATGACGCAAGACATTGACGGTTCGCATCGGATTGGCTGTATCCACATTGGCCGCCTGTTGTAGCAATTGCCAAGCAGTAATATCGCGCTGATTGTGACGTATAAATGTATTCACCAAACGCTCTGCGGGTTGGCTTTGGCCTTGGCGTATATACACTTCAGCCAACTTAAAACTTAAGGCTCTATTTTCAGGCATAATGCGCTGTCTAGAGACAATCGTTTGATAAGCCTGATCAATTTTATTTTGTCCGAGATAGACATCCGTCTGTAGCAAATACAGTAGATGATGCTCAGGATTGATCTTAATGGCTTGATTGAGCTGCTGCTGCGCTGCCACATAATCACCGCGCTGGTTATAGAACTGCGTCAATGCCAACAATCCCGCATAGCTATTTTGTTTGGCCAGCACCAACAACTGCGCCTCACTACTTTGATTGGAAAGCACCGAGGCGTACCATTTCACGATATCAAAGGCTTGCTGACTGTCATTGTAGGGTATTTTCGGCAATTGATTGGCCCGTAAGCGCGCCTCACTCATCCGCTCACTGGTCAGGGGATGCGTCAACCAAAAATCAGGTAAAAAGCTGTTGTAGGTTCGGGAGCGATTCATGGTCTCAAAAAAGTCCGCCATCGCTTGTGGGTTATAGCCCGCACCCGACATATACTGCATACCGATTCGATCCGCCTCACGCTCTTGGTTACGGCTATAATTCAGTTGTCGTCCCATGAGGGCGGCTTGAGTCCCCATCATCACCGCACCGCCCACATCGCCATTGGACTTGGCTGCAATCGCTGCGCCCACCAAAATCCCAGCCATCGCCAGTAAACCCTGCCCCTTAAAAGCTTCTTGAGAGCGACTAAAATGACGCTGGGTGACGTGTGCAATCTCATGCGCCATCACCCCTGCCACCTCATCCATATTTTTGGCGGCAATGGCCATCCCAGTATTAATGGCAAATAAGCCACCCGGCACAGCAAAGGCATTAATTTGTGGATCATTGACCACGACCAGACCAATCGGTTGGCCGAGCTGGGTCTGACTCAGAATCGTTGAAAATACCATCATAAACTGATCCTCCAACCAAGGATCAAGTACGATCGGCAACTGACGATGCACTTCGCGGTAGACTTTTTCACCGATCATTTTTTCTTTTTGTTGATCAATGAGTCCAACACCGCTCCCAATCTCAGGCACTTCAAATTGCGGATGACCAGCACTATAAAAGCCTGCGGCTGAACTCCACACCGTCACTGTGCTCAGACCGAGGCTCATCAAAATTTTTTTCAAAACCAATGCTCTAAAAATGAATTTTCAACCACTATAACATTGAAATTCAGTAGATTTCACATGGAAATGTTATGTTGTTTTACTGGTAATCAGGATTGACCAACGCTGTAGGAACTCGTCCTGCCAAAGCATCAATTAGATTTCGATAGGCCAACTCCGCCATGCTGCGACGTGTCGCAACTGTCGCCGAACCAATATGTGGCACAGTGACGACCTGATCCAAACCAAATAACTCAGACTGCTGCAAAGGTTCCTTTTGATAGACATCCAAGCCTGCCGCAAAGATTTGTCGAGCCTGAAGCGCTTGGATCAAGGCCTGTTCATCAAGCACCGAACCACGTGAAATATTCACCAATACTGCATGCGATTGCATCTGTGCCAACTCTGCTGCTGCGATCAAGGTTTTCGAATCTGCATTCAAATCCACCGCGATCACCACAAAATCGGACTGTTGTAACAATTCATGCAGCTCACAATAACGCGCATTTAAGGCCTGTGCCAACTCAGGTCTAGGACGGCGGTTGTGATATAAGATATTCATATTGAACCCGTGGAAACCACGACGTGCAATCGCAGCCCCGATATTGCCGAGCCCTACAATACCCAGTGTCCGACCAAAGATCTCTTGACCAAACTGCGCCACCCCGACAGTACGTTGCCACTGCCCTTGCTTAGTCCATTGATCCAGTTTCGGTACCTGCCGCGCAGCACTCATGAGCAATGTAAAGGCAAGATCAGCTGTGGTTTCGGTCAACACATGCGGTGTATGACCCAACCAAATCCGCTGTTGATTGAGATAGGCCAGATCATAGTTGTCATAGCCCACACTCACACTCGAAATAATCTTTAGTTTTTGCGCACCGGCCAAGTTACTTGCATTGAGTAAACGCCCCGCACCGATCATGCCATCAGCATCTTGCACCGCATCGCGGATCTGCTGATTGACATCACCCAACTTCGGATTCACCTGCACTACG
>JASLIY010000133.1 GCA_030152675.1 Acinetobacter sp. | reverse complement strand
CTTTTATAGCCAATGCTGAGCAGGTTTTGATTGTTGGCATCTAAGATCGCGGCACTGATCAGATGCTTTTCATTCAGCATGCTTTGCAGGATCTGTTCTGCTTGTTGTTGTTTTTGCGGAGCGAGCTGTAGCATGCGCTGTAATTGTTCAGCGGTATATTGATAGCGGCTGAGGATACTAAAGGCAGCATAGCGTTGTTCAGAGGTTTCGGCATTGGAGGTTTCATACAACACCAGCAAGGCGCCAACACAGGCCAAGATCATGATCGGAACAAAAATCAGTGCAATCAACTGCCCGTAGGCGTGGTTGAGTTTTAAGCGTTTGTACAGTTTTTTGTTAAAGTTCGACATGATTTTCGCCACTTTTTCCGCATGCAGGGCATATTAGCACGCTTTGAAAAAAATGAAGCTGCATTAAACACCTGGATTAAAAAGCTATGGAAATGGGTGCAGCTTAGACTATTTTTTCATACAATAGCCGCACCGCGTTTAAGGTATACAACATGTTGCACACCACACCTGATTTTGAAGCTGATGAATTTACACTGGATCACTACGTCGGGAAAACCCCACTGGTTCGATTGCAGCGCATGGCTCGACATTGCGATGCGACAGTGTTGGTCAAGTTGGAAGGCAATAATCCTGCGGGATCAGTCAAAGATCGACCTGCCTACAACATGATTATGCAAGCCGAAAAACGCGGTGATATTCAGCCGGGTGATACCTTGATCGAGGCCACCAGCGGCAATACTGGTATTGCTTTGGCCATGGTGGCTGCGATGCGTGGCTATAAGATGAAGCTGATCATGCCAGACAATATGAGCCAAGAGCGCAAAGATGCGATGCAGGCTTATGGTGCTGAATTGATTGAAGTCACCAAGCAACAGGGCATGGAAGGCGCGCGCGACTTGGCGCAGCAGATGCAGCACGATGGTCAAGGTTATGTCCTGAATCAGTTTGGCAATCCGGACAATGTCGAGGCACATTATCTCACCACGGGACCCGAAATTTGGGCGCAAACTGCCGGCAAGATTACACATTTTGTCAGTTCAATGGGCACTACGGGCACCATTATGGGGGTTTCTAAGTATCTCAAAGAACAAAATCCAGACATTCAGATTGTGGGCTTACAGCCTGAAGATGGTGCCAGTATTGCGGGGATTCGTCGCTGGCCAGAAGCATATTTGCCAACGATCTTTGATCGCAGCCGTATAGATCAAATTATTGACATCCCTCAAATTGAAGCAGAAAAAACCATGCGCCAACTGGCACGCCAAGAGGGCATCAGTGCAGGGACGTCTTCGGGAGGTGCAGTATGGGCTTCGTTGATGTTGGCTGCCCAACATCCGGATGCGGTGATCGTATGTATCATCTGTGATCGCGGCGATCGTTATTTATCGACTGGCTTGTTTTCTGTGCTTGATGAGCAATAATTTAGACCGCACTTCGGTGATTGGTTGCTGAAAAGGAGTAATCCTGCGCTATGCGCCTACCCGTTTTAGTTTTTGATATTGAGACGCTGACCGATTTAAAAGCGGGCGCGCATTTATATGGGCTAGATCTGGAACAGGCTGATTTAGAGCAAGCCTTGGCAAAACTGCGCCGCCAAGAATCTGGTATGGATTTTCAACGTCTACCGCTGCATGAGATCGTGTGTATCTCAGGGCTGTGGATTGATGAAAGTGGTGCCATGACCCTATTCTCTTTTAGTCAGGAACAATGGACTGAGGTCGAGATTCTGACGAAGTTCTTATCGATCTTCGATAAACGTCACCCGACCTTGGTGAGTTGGAATGGCTCGCAGTTTGATTTGCCCGTGATTTTATTCCGTGCCATGTATCATGGCTTGTCGGCGCCAAGTCTGTTCGATCAGGGCGAAATCAATCAGCAAAAACGTTACAATAACTACCAAAACCGTTATCACCAACGTCATGTCGATCTGATGGATGTCATGGCCATGTTTAATGGTCGCAATTTCCAAAAGCTCGATGATACTGCGCATTTACTCGGCTTCCCGGGCAAGCGTGGTCTCACTGGATACCATATTCCAGACTATGTTAAAAATCAGCAGTGGCAACAGCTTCGCAGTTATTGTGAGGGTGATGTGCTGAACACATGGTTGATCTATTTGCGCTGGTTATTGCTAAAAGGTCATGTGCAGGCCACAGACCATCAACTCTGGATTCAAGCCACGATTGCCTATTTGCAGTCGCAGCCACAGCAACTGGAGTTTTTAACGGTTTGGCGTGAGACTTCGCGACACACCGACTTTACCCACACTGATTTTGAAGCGCCAGACTTCAATCCATCCCCATCTCATGGTTCTGAATCTATGGATTCAGCGTCTTCTGGTGCTGAGTCGATTGCGCCTGACTCGAGTACTACCGATTCTTAAACTTTATAAACATTCAATAATTGGGTTAAATTTTGAAACGTCGCTTTAAACCCCAAGGCCTTAAATCCCACGTCAAGGCACCGGCATTGCCGTGCTATGACTTTCATGTCGAACGCCTTTCTCATGAAGGCCGCGGCATTGCACATTATACGACTGACCCACAACATCCAATTGAAAAACAAGGCAAAAAGGTATTTATCGCTTATGCTTTGCCGGGTGAGACTGTGCGAGCGCAATTGAGCCATCAAAGCAGTAAGTTTGAGCAGGCTTATTGTGTCGAATTACTGAGTGAGGCCAGCCCTCAGCGTATCACACCGATTTGTCCGCACTTTACTCAGTGTGGTGGATGTAGCATGCAGCATATTCATCCTGATGAGCAGATTCGCTTAAAACAAGAGATGCTGCAGTCACACTTGGATCATTTTGCTGGGATCAGCCCTGAACAGTGGTTGCCCGCGCTTCGCTCTACGCGTACTGACTATCGTCACAAGGCGCGAATTGGCGTGCGTTATTTTGCCAAACATAACAAGTTGGTGATGGGTTTTCGTGAGGCTCAGACGAATAAGTTGAGTCCTATCCAAAGTTGTAAGGTATTAGACCAACAGCTCGATGCGGCCTTACCCAAGGTGTATGATTTGCTGTGCAGCTTAAACGCCCGCGCAGAGATTGGGCATATTGAATTGGTCAAAGGCGGTCAAGAGATTGCGATGTTACTGCGTCTGACGGCCAAGATCGGTGCTGAAGATCGGCAACGTTTAGTTCAGTTTGCACAGCATCAGCAGTGGCAGTTGTATCTGCAGGCTGCAGGGACGGATCAAATCCAACGCATTGATCAGCCTGATGCTGCAAGCGAATTGCACTATCACTTTGTTGAAGATGACCTGACCTTTAGTTTTCATCCGACGGACTTTATCCAAGTCAATGCGGCCGTGAATGAGAAGATGGTCAGCTTGGCATGTGAATTGCTGGATCTAAAAGCGGGAGAGCGTGTTTTAGATTTATTTTGTGGATTGGGGAACTTCTCACTGCCGATGGCACGCCGTGTCGGTATGCAAGGCCAAGTCGTCGCAGTTGAGGGCAGTCCAATGATGGTGCAAAGAGGTACAGAAAATGCACAGAAAAATCATATTGGCAATGTTACATTCTATTCACAAGATTTAACAAAAGACTTTTCACAAAAAACTTGGGCAAATCAAGGCTTTGATGCATTATTAATAGACACGCCGCGTGCAGGTGCCGAGCTTGTGATGCACTATCTGCCTAATTTTGGTGCAAAAAGAATCGTGTACGTGTCGTGTAATCCTGCAACTTTGGCGCGAGATGCGGGTATTTTGGCCAAACAGGGTTATGTGCTGAAAAAAGCAGGCGTGATTGACATGTTTACTCATACCGGACATGTGGAATCCATTGCTTTATTTGAAAAAAATCAAACGCTCAACGATTAAATGGAGAGCGAAATGAAGATGTGGTTGAAAGGAGAAGGGTATGGTCACAGTACGTGAGCTTTTACCTGCAAGACTCAGTGAGTTGGCAGAGGAAACGTCTGTAGAGCATGCCGAAGAGGCGCAACAAGGATTGGTTTCTTGGCTTGATCGCGTGAGTAAGATTTTAGGCGGTGTTGAGTTAGATCAGTTGGCTGCTGTTGCGCAATTGGTGCTCGATAAAGAGCTTAAGTTCTCAGGTCGTTATCGTAACAATACCTTTGCGACCGGTTTGGGCATGGCGGATATCCTCGCGCATTTACACGTCGATGAAGATACCTTGTCTGCAGCGTTGTTGTATCGCAGTGTGCGGGAAGAGTTGACCACGCTTGAGGAAATCAAGCGCAAGTTTGGCGATAACGTCTTTAACTTGGTCAAAGGCACGCTGGCGATGGGGAAACTGTCTGAGCTGATTGAAAAAAATAAACGCTTAGAAGATCATTTTAATAATAACCAACGTGAACATTTGTCTGGCATCTACAAGATGCTGATTTCTGTCACCGAAGATGTGCGTGTTGTGCTGATCAAGTTGGCAGAACGAACCTTTACCTTACGTGAACTGGCCAACTCACCCAAAGAACGTCAAGAGCGTGTTGCTCGAGAAATTTTAACCATTTATTCGCCTTTGGCACATCGTCTCGGGATCGCCCAGCTCAAGTGGGAACTCGAAGATTTGGCTTTTCGCTTTTTGGCACCTGAACGCTATAAAGAAATTGCTTCCTTGCTCAACGAGAAACGATTAGAGCGCGAGCAGTACATTCAGTTTGTGGTAGAAAAACTGAGAGCAGAGTTGTCGGCGTTGGGGATTGAAGCTGAGATCAGTGGTCGTGTGAAACACATTTACTCTATTTATCGCAAGATGAAGAGTAAAAACCTCAGCTTTGACCAGTTATATGATATTCGTGCGGTACGGGTGTTGGTGAAGACCGTACCTGAGTGTTACCACGCTTTGGGGATTGCACATCAAATTTGGCGCCATATTCCCAATCAGTTTGATGACTATATTACCAATCCTAAGCCCAATGGTTATCGCTCGCTGCATACTGCGGTGATTGCTGAAAGCAAATCGCTTGAAATTCAAATCCGTACCCAAGAAATGCACGAAGAGGCAGAGCTCGGGGTCTGTTCGCACTTCAATTATAAAGAAGGTGCTAAGTCGACGGATTACTCTTTCAATCATCGCTTACATTCATTGCGTTCAGTGTTGGAAAACTATCAGGAACGCAATGAAAGCAGTGCGCATCCCAATGAGGATGAGACGGAGGAATTTGATCGCTTACAAGACTTTGAAGGCTTTGAGAAGATCTATGTCTTTAGTCGTGATGGCGATATCAAAGAGCTGCCGCGTGGTTCGACCGTACTGGACTTTGCATATCATGTGCATACCGAAGTGGGCAACAAATGCTATGCGGCTCGGGTCAATCAGCGCTATGTGCCACTGACTTATGCCTTAAAGACCGGTGAGCAAGTGGAGATCCTGACCAAAAAAGACCGTGTACCGAATCGGGATTGGTTGGTCAACTCTTTGGGTTATATCAAAACTTCACGTGCCCGTGACAAGTTAAGACATTGGTTTAGACAGCAAGATCGCAGTCAAAACCTGGATGTTGGGCGTGAAATTTTAAATAAAGAACTGTCTCGGTTGGCCATTCACCCGAAAAGCATCGATTTGAGTGATTACTGCACCCATTTCAATGTCAAAAGCGGTGAAGATATTTTGGTGGCCTTGGTCAGTGGTGATATTAGCCTGCATGCCTTGATGAATCAGGTCAATCGGCATATGCATCTCGATCAGGATGAACCTGAGCTGGTGCTTAAACCGACCTTGAATCCAAGAGCCAGCCATACTTTATCGGCACATGGTATTTTGATTGATGGCTTAGATAACGTTGAGCTCCATGTGGCGCAGTGTTGTCAGCCAGTACACGGTGAGTCTATTGCGGGATATATCACGCTCAATCGCGGCGTCAGTATCCATAAAGTGGTGTGTCCAGACTATATTCGCATGATTGGCAATGAACCCGAACGTGCGGTTGAGGCCGACTGGGAAATGCAACCGACCCGTGGCCAGAGTGTGCAGATCGTGGTCGAAGCCTATGATCGCCGTGGTTTACTCAAAGATCTGACTCAAGTGATCTTCTCGGATCAAATCAATATTCGTCAGGTCAATACCATCTCGGAAACTGATGGGATTGCCAATATGAAATTGTTGATCGAGGTCAAAGGCTTAGCTCAGTTGTCGCGTTTATTGGCGCGCTTAGAGCAGCAGCCGGGGATTATCAGCGCGCGTCGCTTGGTGCAAGGCAACTAGTCCACCCAATAAATACTTCGATAAAAACCAAAAGCCTGCAAGCAGGCTTTTGGTTTTTTAGCATGTGAATTACTTTTTTCGGCTTAAGTACAGATTGCTCCAACGATTGAGGAATTGCGGGCTGATCCCTGATAGTCGATAGAGGAGCCGAGTTTTCAGCCCCACCGGACGATGCGTGGCGCTAAATAGATGCGGTTTTTGCTGTGCCAGTGCGAAAACCTGTAAAGCAACATCTTCTGCACTGAGATTAACGCCCATGTTTTCAATCGTTGCTGCATGCATGTCTTTGATCATGGCGGTTTTCACAAATAAGGGCATCACATCAAATACACGGATGCCATGTTTCTGCCACTCAATATCCAGCGCTTCGGTCAAGCCGCGCACGGCAAATTTACTGGCGGAATAAGAGACCAAGTCGGCCTGACCATAGATAGCAGAGGCGGAGGATAGATTGATCACGCGGGCATGCCGACTCTGTATCAACCAAGCTAAGGCAGCATGACAGCCATTCATCACCCCCTCGACATTGATCCGCATGGTTCGCTGGTGTTGTTCAATCGCCGTGTTTTCGAAGTCACCTGAATATAAAATCCCAGCATTGTTGACCAAGACATTCAGTTCGCCAGCCCATTCGCAAAACGTGGCCAATGCGCTTTGCCACTGGCTATAATCGCGCACGTCGAGTGTGCCTGCCAAGGCACGATCACCGAGTTGTTCGGCCAGTGCTTGAGCGCGAGGAAAATCAATATCGTAAATACCGACCCGATAACCGTGTTGGTAGAATAAACGGGCGATTGCAGCACCAATGCCTTGGGCTGCACCGCTAATGAAAATGCTTGGACTCATGTGTATATTTGCTCCTTGCGTTGAATTTTATTGGTTTTTGATTTGTGTTGCGTTTGATTCATTGAATAGAATTTCATCAGTGCTGGCAAGCCATTCATTTTTATCTGTTACCTGTTTTAAGCAAAGGACCGATCTTATGCAACTAGAGCAACTTCTCGATATCATGCAGCAATTACGTGAAAAATGTCCGTGGGATCGCGCTCAGACCCCAGCATCATTAACGCGCTATGCGATCGAAGAAGCCTATGAGGTTGAGGAGGCAGTGCAATCAGGGCAGGTTCAGCATATCCGTGAAGAGCTGGGGGATTTGTTATTACAGGTGATTTTCCAATCGCAGATGTATGCAGAGCAAGGGGATTTTGACTTTTATGATGTGATGGACACACTGGCGCAGAAGTTAATTCGCCGTCATCCACATGTCTTTCAAGCTGAGCAGTATGCGGATTTAGATGCAACCCAAGTCGCTGCATTGTGGCAAAAGATTAAAGAGCAAGAAAAAGAGCAAGAAAAACTGGCGAAATTATCCGTCGCATCCGCAGAGCAAGCTACCTCTCACGCTGAAGCAGCAACCTTTGCAGTCAGATCACGCCTTGATCAGGTCAAAGCCGGTCCGGCACTGCAACAGGCTGAGGCCTTACAGCACACCGCCACTGAAGTAGGTTTTGACTTTGCCAATGCCGCCGATGCTTTTGTGAAACTCGAAGAAGAGCTGGCCGAGTTGAAACAGGCCTGTGAGGCACAGCAATCCGACGAGATGCTGGATGAGTTGGGTGACTGTCTATTCTCATTGGTTAACGTCGGTCGTAAACTTAACTTGTGTAGTGAGACTGCGCTGCGCAGTACCATCAATAAATTTAAATATCGTTTTGCTTATATCGAAGACCAAGCCCGACAGCATAAGCTGCAGATTGAAAGCATGAGCTTGGCGCAAATGGATATGTTTTGGAAACAGGCAAAGCAACAGGCCAAATCGCAAGCAGCATCAGAACAATAACGATCAAAACGCATAGTAAAAAACACGCATAGCACATTGGATAGATGGTCTTGCTTGGATTGCGATCAGAAAGCAGAAAAGCAGACCTCGCTCTACTCTCAGCCTGAACCACGACCGCAACTCCCATCAAAACATGGATATTGAGCAAATGAGTATAGGTAAGCGCGTTAAAACCCAAGTGCTGCAAAGTACCTGTTGGGCGGTTCTATTGCTGAGTTCGTCGTTATTAGCAGCACCGCCAGACAACTTTGATCGAGACTATCAGGCATGGAAAGCCGCACAGGAGGAACAAGACCGACGTCTGCAGCAAAGTCATCGCGATGTAGTTCCTCAAAGTTCTTCTTTAACACCTCAGTCAGGCGCTTCACGATCTGGAGTTTCACAGCCAGTACAGCAGGTGGCCGCGGTTCAGGTGCATTTGAATAGTGCCAATCTTGAACAATTACAGCAGTTAAAGGGGGTTGGTGCGAAAAAAGCCCAAGCGATTTTGCAGTATCGACAACAACATGGCCCATTTCAATCGATTGAAGCACTGAAAAATGTCAAAGGGATTGGTGATATTTTGTTTGAAAAGAATCGTGATCAGCTGAGTTTGTAATGCGGGTTAATTTAAAGCACTGTGAGGATTGGGCTATTCAAAAAATGGTTCAATTCCAAAAAATTAAAGCCTAAATCGAGAGAATCAAATTGCCCTTTGATTGTGATAGAGATATGATTGACACAATTATTTTTTACGTCCTGACGTAGGAGACAGCGTCTTTTGCAAACTTTGCGCGCGTCAAAATGTGGTTTATCTACCGCCCAATTACC
>JASLIY010000125.1 GCA_030152675.1 Acinetobacter sp. | reverse complement strand
CGTCAGATCAATCCACGGATTAAGCTCAATCTGGTGGATGATTATATTTCCCCTGACAATGTCGCAGAAATGCTGACCCCAGTACCGGATGTGGTGCTGGACTGTATCGATGACGTCAAAGCCAAATTTGCCCTGATGCTGTACTGCCGCTTTAACAAGATCCAATTGATCGTGTCTGGTGGGGCGGGTGGCAAACTCGATCCGCTTAAGATCCGTGTCGCTGATCTGTCTAAAACCGAACAAGACCCAATGCTGGCCAAACTACGCAGTCAGTTACGCGGCAAAGGTATTTGCAAAAAGCCCAAAGAAAAATTTGGTATTACCTGTGTTTACTCAACCGATAATCCCTTTTCCAGCGCCGATGTGTGTCCAAGCGCCGGACTGCGCTGTGGCGGTTATGGCTCAGCCGTGGTGGTGACATCGAGTTTTGCCATGATCGCCGTGGCTGAGGTCTTTAAAAAATTAGATAAGCTCGCTGCAGCACGCAATCGCGCATCAACATGATCCGCTGACAAGTGTCATGGTAGAAAATGCCTGTCGCACGTTGATGCGACTGGCAGCGCTGTACAGCCGCAGAGGCATTTCAAAAAACTGTCACCGAATCCACATCAAACTGCAAGATACAGCTGCTAGTCTCAAGGGATCAAAAGCCTATTGGGTGAGGATATGACACATCCGTATGCACCAATGATGTTTGAAAAACCGCTAGAGCCGTCTTACGATTTTCGTAAAAATATAAATTTCTATTTTAAGCAACAACATAATAAAAATCATCGCGTTGCTACTTTTAATCTCCAAGAATTAGTACGACCTCGACTCAGAATTGCGATTGTGACCGAGACTTGGCCACCTGAAATCAATGGTGTGGCCTTATCGCTTCTGCAACTGTGCAAAGGCTTACAACAACGGGGCCATAAAATATTATTGATACGACCAGAACAGCGTTTGACAACAGATGCGTTTAGTCCCAACAAAGAATGTCTGGTCAAAGCCCAATCGATCCCCAAATATCCAGGCCTGCAATTTGGTTGGCCACAGTATCTCAAAGTCAGCCAAGCGTTGACGGCATTTGCGCCTTCAGTGGTGCATATCGTGACAGAAGGCCCATTGGGATTGGCCGCATTACAGGCGGCGAAGGCACAAAATATTCCTGTCTCTAGCGGTTTTCATTCACCTTTTCAAGATTTTAGTCGATTCTTTGATTTGGCCTTTTTACTCAAGCCTATTCAACGCTATTTATGCTGGTTCCACAACAACACCCAACTGACCTGTGTACCGAGTGTAGATACTGAAATTGCGCTGCGTGATTTTGGCGTGACCTGTGACTTAAAAGTGGTGAGTCGTGGCGTCGATATTCAACGTTTCTCTCCCAAACATCGCAGTGGGAAATTACGACAACAATGGGGCGCAAACGATGACAGTACGGTGCTGTTGTATGTAGGGCGACTGTCACCTGAAAAGGAAATTGACCTCATAATTGAAACTTTTCATACCCTGCGACAGCGGCAGAAAAAGGTACAATTGGTGATCGTCGGTGACGGCCCTGATCTGAGTCGATTACGTAATATTCTCGGTGCGGATCAGGTGTGTTTTACCGGGAGTTTGACCGGAGATGCGCTGGCCAGTGCCTATGCCAGCGCGGATGTATTTGTCTTTGCCAGCCAAGTCGAAACTTTTGGCAATGTGGTGCTTGAAGCCATGGCCAGTGGTTTGCCTGTGTTGGCCTATGACTATGCCTGTGCACAGCAATATGTGGTGCACGGACGCAGTGGTTACTTGAGTCCACGTGGACAGCGCAGCGCCTTTGTTCACAGCATCCTGAGCATGCCTGATGCAACGACCTTGAGGCAGATGGGACGTGCTGCGGTTCAGGCCACGCAACATGCCGGATGGCAACATCCGGTACAGCAACTCGAACAAGCTTTATACCAAGTCACACAGCAGTCTGTGTTTGCGACCTAGTGTTTGCGTCCAACGCAGAATAGGTCCAAAAGGATCGCGATGCCAAGTAGCGCTGTGCGGTCGATGAGCCTAACCGGTGAGGGGAGCGTAAAATGAACTTTAAAAACACCAAAATAAAAATACTTGATCTCGACCTAAAAGGTTGTCTCTATCTCAACAACCTTTCACATTCACATTATGTGGCGATGTTCTTTAAAATCATTAGCCGTCTCGGCGATGGCGGCTTTTGGTATGTGATGCTGTTATTGGTTTGGGTGCGGCAGGGTCTGGCCTATGCGTTGAGCTTGGCATATATGATTGCGGGTTGCACGATTGGAACACTGATTTATAAAGTGCTGAAAAATAAAACCACTCGACCGCGTCCTTATCAGGTACATCAGGTGATCGTGTTGGGTGAGCGTGCCCTAGATCATTTTAGCTTTCCGTCGGGTCACACGCTGCATGCGGTAATGGCGACGGTGCTCTTGGGTTATGTGCAACCGATGCTGCTGATGGTGATGTTGCCCTTTAGTGTCTTGGTCGCTTTGTCGCGCATGGTGCTGGGCTTGCACTATCCTACGGATGTGATCGTGGGGGCGAGTATCGGTGCCAGTGTGGCAACGGTGGTGATCTTGGCGGCGCCATGGTTCGGGATCGTGCTATAGCTTGAGTGCGATCTGTGATCAGGGTCATGGCGATCAGGGTCATGATGAATAGTGCGGACTAGATCAAAAGCACAACAGCAACTGAGCTTAAAAAAGTAGAAGGCATGGGCAGCGGCATGCATAGTCAGTACTGCTGATATTTGCTAAAGTAAGCCCGAATCAAGACTGAAGAAAAGGCAGCAGCATGGGACTACGTTGGAGCGATACCATGGATATCGCGATTGAATTGAGTGAAGCACACCCTGATGTCGATCCGCAATGGATTCGATTTACTGATTTACATGCATGGGTTTGCGCCCTACCTACGTTTAGCGATGATCCAAACAAATCCACTGAAGGTCTATTAGAAGGCATTCAGATGGCATGGATTGATGAAGTTCGCTAAAAAATCGTGAAAAAAATCTAATCTTTTACACTTCAAAAGCTGATCACTGCGCATTTAGGCTGTATAATGCGCCAAATTTTGTCGTTGAAATATAAGGAGCCTATCGATGGCTATCGAACGTACTTTATCTATCGTTAAACCTGATGCAG
>JASLIY010000102.1 GCA_030152675.1 Acinetobacter sp. | reverse complement strand
TCTGCGACGTTTATTTTTCGATAGATTATGAATACGGCCATACAAGCAGCGCTTAATCATGCAGTGCAATCCCTTCAATCTGAAGGTGTCCTTCCAGCAGACTGGAATAACAAGAGTACTTTGACTCGAACCAAAGATCGAAGCCATGGTGACTTTGCCTCGAATATTGCCATGATTGGGGCAAAAGCTGCGGCGATGAAACCACGCGATTTAGCTGAGAAAGTTTTACAGGCGCTGCCTCAGGTGGCTGAAATCAGTAAAGCAGAAATCGCAGGTCCGGGGTTTATTAACTTCTTTCTAAACGCAGATCAACGTTTTAGCATCCTTGAACAAATTCAGTCGCAAAAAGAACAGTTTGGATTTAGCCAAGCCAATGCGGCCAAAAAAGTACAAATCGAGTTTGTCTCTGCCAATCCGACCTCAAGCTTGCATGTGGGGCATGGACGTGGTGCAGCTTATGGCATGACGGTGGCCAACTTACTTGAAGCCACGGGTGCGACGGTTGAGCGTGAATATTATGTCAATGACGCGGGTCGTCAGATGGACATTTTGGCAACTTCAACCTATTTACGTTATTTACAGTTGCTTGGTCTCGACTTGGTCTTTCCGAAAAATGCTTACCAGGGTGACTATGTTAAAGAGATTGCGCAAAGCATTATCGATCAGCAGGGCAATGCCTATCAACATGATGTGGCTGCGGTTTATCAAGATGTGCCTGCAGATGTTGAATATGCAGATGAACTTGATGCTGATGGCAACAAAGTGGTTGTCTCTGGCGATAAAGAAAAACATATTGATGGTTTGATCCACAATTCACAGCAATTGTTAGCTGCGGACTATCGTGTGTTCCATCAAGCCGCACTGACAGCGATTCTTGATGACATCAAAGATGACCTCGGTGAGTTCTCGGTGAGTTTTGATCAATGGTTTAGTGAAGCGACCTTGGCTGAGAAAATCGACGAAGCCTTGGCGACTTTAGATCAGCGTGGCTATCTCTATGAAAAAGAGGGCAACATCTGGTTTAAATCAACTGAATTTGGGGATGAAAAAGACCGTGTGGTGAAACGTCGTAATGGCCAAACCACGTATTTTGCATCGGATATTGCTTATCATCTCAACAAGTTACAACGTGGCTTTACCGATTTGATCGATATCTGGGGTTCAGACCACCATGGTTATATTGCCCGTGTCAAAGCGGCAATCGATGCTATGGGCTATGACTCATCGAAACTGACTGTGCTCTTGGTGCAGTTCGTGAGTTTGTGGCGCGGCGGTGAAATGGTGCAAATGTCTTCCCGTTCAGGTCAGTACGTGACTTTGCGTGATTTGCGTAAAGAAGTTGGCAATGATGCTGCACGTTTTTATTATGTGATGCGTAAGTCTGAACAACATATTGATTTTGATTTAGATTTGGCAGTATCACAGAGCAAAGACAATGCGGTGTATTACATCCAATATGCGCATGCTCGTGTCAACCGTATGGTCAACAAAGCGGCTGAAAAGAATGTACCATTTAGTCGTGAGACGTTGGATCAGTACGATGCGTCATTGTTGACCTTAGATATGGAAACTGAAATTTTGGCTAAGCTTGCGGCTTATCCAGAAGTGGTGATTCGTGCTGCAAATAGCTATGAACCGCATCAAGTGGGCAATTACTTAAAAGAACTTGCGGCACTATTCCACGGTTGGTACAACTTAGATAATTTGAAAATTCTTAATGATCAGGAGATTGCTGTATCTCAAGCGCGTTTGTTGCTATCAATAAACGTACAACAAGTATTGAAAAATGGTTTAACCTTGTTGGGTGTCTCGGCACCATTTGAGATGTAATCATCAACTATTACAAGAGGGTTTCACGTGTTTGGAAAAACGCAGCGCGGCGTATCAGAGCGATCGACAAAACCAACTCAGCCATTGCTACCCAAATGGCTCGGCATGTTAGTGGTGATTTTAATGCTACTCAGTGCTGCTGTTGCATTGATGCTTTGGAAACCGTGGGCCCCTGTCGCAACGAAAACCAATGAGGTCACTTCTCAGCATTATCAAGAAGAGACCAACAAAGATTATCGTTTTTACGAATTGCTGCCACAGCAACAAGTGACTCCGATTCCACAGCAGGCTGTGCCAGAAAGCAATGTCAGAACACAACCGATCATTGTCGAAGCGCCTGCTGCGCCAGTACAAGCCGCACCTGAAACGCTGGGCACAGAGGATGCACAGCCTGCTGTCGCAGGACCTTCTTATATCTTGCAAGTGAGAAGTTTCCCCGATCCAGACAGTGCAGATGCACGCCGTGCCGAGATTATCTTAAATGGCTTATCTGCGGATGTGGTGAAAAGTACTGAAAATGGCCAAACTTGGTATCGTGTGATTTCAGGTCCTTATGAAACACTCAATGCCGCCGTGGTGGCCCAGCAAACACTGCAACATAGTGGAATTGATTCTATCGTGGTCAAACGCTAAGGCCTGAAATGGCATTTCTAAATTGACCGCATAAAAAAACGCATCTTAAGATGCGTTTTTTTATGCTTATTGTCTTGTTCTAGAAGACGTTGACACGACAGAGCATTCACACAGACACTCAGGATTACTGCTGACTCTCTGTATAGGCTTGGATAAATTGGCGATAGGCCGATGAGGCTTGGCCATCTTTAAAAATATAGCGGCTGATGCTGCCTTTATCCGTGACGATTCGCATTGAAATCGAATGGGTTTCAGTCAAGTCTGTCATCAGATCCACTGGCGTCAAGATGGTACTGCTTGAACGATAGTTGGACAGGATAAACTGTTGCTGAGTTGCTGCGATCGGTTTGAAGCTATGCGATTTTTGGCCATTATCGAACACAATACGCTGGATATCGTAGTAAGTGCTTGGATTGTCGAGAGAAACATCCACTTTTAAGGTGGTTTTATCTTGCTCATTCCATTTCACTTTAACGATCGGACAGATCGAGTTCGGTTCACAGAGCAGCAAACCGCGGGTTGCATTGAGTTCAGTCTGTGGTGCTGTCATACAACCAGTCATCAGTGCTGAAGCAAGCACTAAAAGAGAAATTTTTTTCATACCATCTATGATTCCAAATCTTAAGTCAGCCATGAGATCAGCGGCGCGTGACCGCGTATCTTATGGTATTTGATTATGGCAGTGCGTTATGACTTGCCTAAGAATTTAAACGGTTGTGTCTCGACAAAAGCGCTGTTGGCTTTACCCGCATAGCTTTTGGCTTGATCAGGACCTAGTTCAAGTTTACGCGTTTTACCATCATTAAAGTTGATGTCTTTTAGGTCAACCCAGAAGATATTTGGAGATACCGCAGACTCAAAGAAATACAGTTTGCGTTTGTGATCGACCACTGTTCTCCAGCGTGTCGATGAGATATTTGGTTCTTCTTCAGTATTTAAGCCATAAGGGACTGAGACATTACGGATCACACTAAAGACACTGGCCAATGAATGCTCAGCTGAGGCATCTTTAGGAATGGCATTGATATAGAACGAGGCACGGGCAAAGCGATCTGCTGCACGGTTGGTGCCTGGTAACATGGTGGTCCCACCGATTTGCTTCCAATACGAGTTCAATGCCAATTGCTGGTCAAAAGTCGGTGAGTTGGTCATGACTTGATAGCTTTTGCTGTGGTGAATCACAGGCTTGCCTTTGATGTATTCGATAATCGCGCTATCACCGCTACTGTCTGAAATCGACAAATGCAAGGTGGCGAGACGCTTTTCACCTGGGACTTGATCGGTGACCAAGGTAAATGGATCTTTTTCTAAGGCTGCAACCGCTTCACTGACTGTCGCAAAATTATCGAGCACGTATTGCGCCCACAATGAAATACTGAGGGTAGGTTTTTTACTTTTTTCAAACTCAGGATATTCAGATTCGACTAACCACAGCAAGTTGGTGACCAGTCCTTTTTCATTGACCCCATCGGTACTCGAAATATCATAACCCGAGGCAATCACGCTGCCATATTTAGAGGTCCACTTGATCGAGTTCGGACCCGCTAGACCTGTGCGTGCGACTTTGTTGGGTAAGATCCAAAGATTTGTGCCGACATCGCTTTTCCAATCCATTGATCGTGCGGTAATGACATCATTTTTACCGATGAATACCGCACGAGTGCAGGCATCGGCAACACTTGCCAAGAGTAAACTCGATGTAAGAATGCCCATGCTTAAGATTTTTTTCATAAGTATTACCTCTAAAAGATCGGAAGACTTAGGCCGATGACGGGGCCATGCTGCTTAATATCCCAGTGAAAGTTATTGGTATGATGATTTTGTTCAAAGTATCGATAGCCCAATCTAAAGTTAACTGGACGGCCAAAGATGGGTTGACGATAACCGATATAGGTTTGTGCCGATCGGGTATCTTCAACGCCAAAGCTCATTTCCGCAGCTAAGTTCCATGGTGAGTCAAAATTGTATTTAAAGCGACTCCCCCAAAAAAACTCATTCCATGCAGCAGAAGTCTCGGTACGATGCTGTAGTGCTGAGAGTGTGGCATCGACTTCAGTGCGGTGAATCCCAATGGTGGGTTCGACGATAAAGCGAGGGCGTGATTTTTCACCAGTGGACTTGGTTTGTGTTTTGCTTTCAGACACATAGGCTTGGTAATAAAGTCCAAAGCTGGTCTGCTCTAATGAGGTTTTGAGTGCGATCGGTACGGTATAGACCTGTTGTGCTGCACTGGTTTTGATGAGTTTGCTATCGATATACGCGCCCCAAAGTCCTTTATTGAGGTCAAGATGCAACATATAGGAGTCGTCTAACTCACCTAAGGTATCTTTAAAAGGCTGATTGACATTGTAGGCGATGGGACCTTTACTGAGTGTGCCATCCACGTCAGCAGCAAATAGATAGAGATTGAGATTGAGTTTGGCAGGGCCTTCCCAGCTGTCACTGAAGCTATTCGCAGACGCTGTTGAGGTGAGGGCCAAAAGGGGAAAGAAACACAACAGTGCAGACTTCATAGAAATTCCAAGACTTTAAATCATTTATGATATAAATTTTTTGATCTTTATTTGCAAAATCAAGCTGTTGCTATCAAAGCATGCCTCAGAAAAAGTAAAGGTGGACACATTGAAGCTGAAAAACTGCCTTAAATCATCAACTTTGACTGGCTTAAATTGCAAAAAACCACACAACGAACAGCTCACATTTTCCACATGATTCATCGTATGTCGTCGCAACTACTATAGCATTGCACTTTGTTGATCACATCATGAGATGTAATATTTCAGCAAAATAATTGATTTTGCGACTGAGCGCTCAGTCGGGTAGAACGTTTGGATTTGAAGTACTTAAGCGTGAGTGGCGGAGTGTGCAGCAATGAATACCACTTTATTGGATATACAGAGAGACCTGGTGAGCAGGCAAAAAAAAACCCCGATGTGATATCGGGGGATGGAAAGTTAACGTTCTCGGAGGGCTTCCTTGGCTTTGTTAAAGGGTTTGAGTAGATAATCTAGAATGGTTTTTTGACCAGTACGAATATCGACCGTGGCCACCATACCTGGGGTGATATTAAAAGCTTTGCCGTCCTTGTTAAATAATTTGTCTGCATCAGTACGGATATAAACCCGATAGTAAAATTGATCTTGTTTAACTTCATCACGCAAGGTATCCGGTGAGATCACCGTCACTTGCCCTTTTAGCCCACCATAAATTGAATAATCGTAGGCAGTCACTTTGACCAAAGCTTCTTGTCCGGGGTGAATAAAGGCGATATCGCGTGGTGAGATTCGTGCTTCGATCAATAACTTTTCATCTAATGGCACGATGGTCATTAACTTCCCATTCTGTGGAATCACGCCACCTAAGGTGGTGACGGTGATTTCTTTGACCACACCACGAACAGGCGCTTTAAACACGGCTCGACTCAAGGTGTCATTACGACCTTTCATGATTTGTTGCTGGGTTTCGATGTCGGTATTGGCCTTCGACAGTTCTTCACGTGCTTGAACATAATATTGGTTGCGGATATCGCTCATTTTGTTTTGCAGTTCATTGGCTTGTCGTTTTAAGCGCAAGACTTCAACTTCACTTGCTGCACCTTTGGCTACCAGTGGTTCAGTCATTCTCAGTTCTTGTTGTACCAATGCTAAGGCTTGTTTCAAGCCTGCGATAGATTCATCTAAGTTGGCACGTCTAGAGTGGTACAGCGCGGTTTCTTCATTGACCAAGGCTGGCTCTAATTTGACCTCCTCTGGGAAGCTTAAGCCTTTACCACTGACTTCTGCACTTAAGCGTGCGGCAGTGGCTTGTGCCGAGGTGAGCAATGACTTAGCCTCTCCAACACCGGAGGCAAAGCGTGTTGGATCGAGCTGGGCGAGTACTTCACCTTTTTCAACAATATCACCTTCTTTGACATTGAGTGTGGTCAGAATTCCGCCTTCAAGTGATTGAATAACTTGTTCTTTTGAAGATGGGATTACTTTTCCAGTGCCATTAGAGACCTCTTCAAGCTGAAATAACCATGCCCAGATCAAGAGGACAATCAGCCCAATCCCGATAATCCAAATCAAGAGACTTACGCGTGGTAGCGGGGGATCGACATAGGCCACAGTCTCAGAGCGCTTCGTTAGTTTTAGTTGTGCTTCACTCATGAATTTGCTCCTTGAGGCACCTGTGTCGGCTGTACAGGTTGTGCAGATTGATTGAGGATTTGATCACGTGGTCCATCCATGACAATTTTGCCCTCGTTAATGACAATGATCCGGTCAACCAAAGCCAATACGGGACGTCGATGCGTTGCCACAATCAGCGTACGATGCCCCATCCATTGTTTTAAATGATCAATCAACTGTTTCTCCGACATTTCATCGAGTGAAGCGGTCGGTTCATCCAATAACAAAATATTCGGTTGACGTAATAATAGGCGTGTCAGCAGTAGGGTTTGGCGTTGTCCACCAGAAAGTCCAATCCCGCCTTCGAGGATCAGATGATCTAAGCCCTCTTTCTTCTCTTGCACAAAGGACAATGCACCTGTGAGTGCGAGGGTATGCAGAATTTCCTCATCATTGACCAAGGGCGCACCTAAACTGAGGTTTTCACGAATGGTGCCGTAAAACAGGTGTGCATTTTGATTGAGTAAGCCCATATCGCGACGTACATCCGCAGGGTCGATCAATGA
>JASLIY010000092.1 GCA_030152675.1 Acinetobacter sp. | reverse complement strand
AGTTAACGTTTTGTTCTAATTTACTTAAATATTAATTGATATTGAAGCTTAAATAAGACTACAGAATAAAAGCATTTAATCATATTTGATGGATTGAATCATGGAATTAACTTTTAATGCGTTTTATACGCTGATTGCCGCTGTTATCGTTCTCCTATTAGGTCGATTTTTAGTCAACAGAATTGACTTTCTTAGACGTTATAATATTCCGGAACCCGTTGCCGGCGGTTTAGTCGCTGCGATTATTTCGCTCTTGGTCCATTATTTTTGGAACTTTAGCATTATTACCAGCAGTGAATTACAAACCAGCTTTATGTTGATCTTCTTTGCTTCGATTGGTTTAAGTGCCAACTTTGCCAAACTCAGAGAAGGTGGTATTGGCTTGGTGATCTTCTTGGCCTGTGTTGCGTCATTTATCGTGGTGCAGGACGCCGTAGGGATGGGCTTGGCAACCTTGCTCGGTCTTGATCCGTTGATTGGTTTGATCGCAGGTTCGATTACTTTGACCGGTGGTCACGGTACTGCCGGTGCTTGGGGTGAAATCTTAGAAACTCAGCATGGTATTCAAGGTGCATTGGCCTTGGGTATGGCGAGTGCGACCTTTGGTTTGATCATTGGTGGCATCATCGGTGGACCATTGGCGAAGCTCTTGATCAATCGTCATAAGTTAGCCCAGCCATTGAGCAGTGATAACACCATCAACCGTGATGAGAATCAGGTGGCCAATCAAGAAGGACAAGAATTTATTCCTTTTGAGCATCCGCATCAGGTTCGTTTGATTACGGCAGATAACGCTATTACCACCTTAGGTCTATTTGCAGCGTGTTTGGCATTTGCTGAGTTCATGACAGTGTTCAGTAAAGGCACATGGTTTGAGCTTCCAACATTTGTATGGACACTCGGTGGGGGTGTGATCTTGCGTAATATCCTTGAAGGGGTATTTAAGGTCAGCATCTTTGATCGTGCGATTGATGTGTTTGGAAATGCGTCTTTGTCTTTGTATTTGGCGATGGCTTTATTGTCCTTAAAACTGTGGCAGTTGGCAGATCTTGCTGGTCCTCTAGTGGTGATCTTGGCAGCACAAACCTTGACTATGGGCTTATATGCAGCCTTTGTGACCTTTAGGTTGATGGGCAAAAACTATGACGCTGCGGTCTTGGCGGCAGGGCATTGTGGTTTCGGTATGGGGGCGACGCCAACTGCGGTTGCAAACATGCAAGCGATCACCAATATGTACGGCCCATCGCATAAAGCCTTCCTGATCGTACCGTTATGTGGTGCTTTCTTTGTTGATTTGATCAACGCAACTGTGATTCAAATGATTTTAAAATTCATCGTCTAAGCCAGGATATCTTGCTGTGATGAATTGAAGTTTCACAGAGATGAATAGACCTCCGCACCTAATCTCATGTTAATGCTCTTGGCAGACTGAGATTGGGGCGGAGGTTTTAATGTTTGATGGGCGGGTATTTGGGCAAGCGGAGTACCGAACGATCATATCAAGATGACAGTATTAAGAAACATAACAGTAAATCCCTAAAAACTATGTTTTTATAAGCGCGATGATGTTTGTTGGTTGTATTTGGGTCATGCAATATATAAAAGCTTTAAGTTGTACTTTGATTCTTTTACTGAGTGGCTGTCAGCAGGTCCCGCTAAGCTCGGAGCCGAACAGTACGGCTGTGCCTGGAGTTGCGGCGGCGAATGCCACCAGTCAGAGTACGATGCGTTTTCATCGCGTATCCAGCACCTCAAGTAAACCCGTTGTGGCTTTGGTACTCGGGAGTGGTGGTGCACGTGGCTATGCACATATCGGTGTCATCGAAGTACTCGAGGGCTTAGGCATTCGACCTGATTTTATCGTTGGCACCAGTGCCGGCAGTATCGTGGGCTCGATTTATGCCAGTGGCAAGTCCGCGCAACAGCTACATGAGATCGCGGTGGATATGAAAGCCAATGATGTGCGTGAATTTAAGATCGGACTTAAAGGCTTTTTTGATGGGGTTAAAATCGAAGACTATGTCAACAAACAGGTCGGTCAGATCCCGCTGGAGCAGCTGAAAATCCCGATGTATGTGGTGGCGACAGAATTAAAAAATGGCAATAAAGTGGTGTTTAATCACGGCAATACTGGGCAGGCGGTACGTGCCTCGGTGACGATTCCGAGTATGTTTGTTCCCACCATCATCGACGGTAAAGAATATGTCGATGGGGGACTGGTCAGTCCAGTACCAGTCAATATCGCACGTGAATTGGGTGCTGATGTGATCATCGCCGTGGATATCTTGGCACAACCGAAATATACCGAAACCAGCAACATCTGGGGCTTGTTCAATCAAAACATTAATATCATGCAAAATAAGTTGGCGGAAAAAGAACTCAAGAATGCGGATATCGTCATAGTTCCTGATTTACGTGAAAAGGCACATATTTTTGATGTCAAAGGTCGTGAGGAGACGATTCGTGCTGGAATGACGGCAACTGAGCAGAAGCGCAAAGAAATCGAGACAGTGCTGCAACGCAGCGCAGAATATAAGGCGCTTGAGCAAAATACGGTAAAGCAGGTCAACTCAGTACAACCAAATCACTAAAATATTGTTTTTACGCATACTTTGTGAGCGGTTTCTTTTCACTCAACAGATTAAACGACTACCTTTTTGTGCTTGGGAACGTATAATAATACTTTCGACGATTGCCTCAAGAGTTTCTCGATGTCGCCATTAGATCAAATTGTTCCTATCATTGACGATCAGTCTACCTTAAACATGTCTGTATTAATGACGCCAGAAATGGCCAATTTTTCTGGAAATGTCCACGGTGGAACCATTTTAAAATTATTGGATCAGGTGGCTTATGCATGTGCTAGCCGCTATTCAGGTTGTTATGTTGTGACCTTGTCCGTGGATAAGGTGACTTTTAAAGAACCAATTCATGTCGGTGAAATGGTCACGTTCTTAGCCAGCGTCAACCATGTTGGCCGTACCTCAATGGAAATTGGTATTCGTGTCGAAGCACAGAATATTCAAAAAAGAACCGTTCGACATACCAATAGCTGTTACTTCACCATGGTGGCTGTGGACGAGAACGGCAAACCGCATGCTGTCCCTGCGATGAACCTAGACAGTGATTTAAAAAGATGCCGTTTTGAAGCCGCAGAACAACGCAAAAATACCCGTCTTCATGAAAATCATCATCCTTCTTGCAGCATGTTTAAAAATACCGCTACAAATTGATGCCAAACTTGCGTGCTGAGCCATAATTCGGCTCGGTAGGTCTGGTTAAATTCGCATGAGCGAATTGCGCAGATAAAAAAAAGACCAAGTCGCAGCATGACTTGGTCTTTTTTTTTCTGAGAATTGATCATTGAAATGGGTTGATCAATGCTCCAAGGAGGACAGTTGAATATTGATCATATTCACAATCATCAGATAGGGATCAATTATTGATTGCTTTCTAATTCTGGTGCAGTCACTTGAGCGTCTTCAGCAGCTGCTTCTGATTGAGGTTGAGCCGCAGAAGGCTGTGCAGCAACAGCTGCTTGATCTTGTGCTTCAACTGCTTCTTGAGTAGATACAACGACATTTTCGTCTTGTACTTGGGTTTGTTCTGCAGTTGCAGCAAATGTTGTTGCAGCAGAAAGAGCTAAAGTAGTCGCAAGTAATGTTTTAACTAAGTTCATAATAGGCATCCTTTATTAATGAAAAGTAAATCTCATCATGATCATGCGGTGGTTGTTGTGCATTTGATGATGCTCAACTCGCAATCAATGAGATCGAAAATCATGCTACGTGCAGATAGAATGATCGGCAACCTTATCAACAAAGCGAAACAGACTGAGTTACACACAAGACACAGACTGCTATGCAGTGTGCTTTTTTTGTAAAAAATACCGTTTTGATCTGCACTAAAATGTATATAAATATGTTTTTATGCACAATAAGTGTGCTTGAAATTTACTTATGGTGAACAATGACAAGAATATTTCTCAGTTGTAATCATTGGAGTTTTGAATTGAAATTCAATTTTTAAAGAAATAAATAGATTGAATTCTAGTTCAAAAATACACTTATATTTATTTATGCGAACTACCGGACATTATCTTTGAAAATATTGACACAACCTAGGGTGAAGACGCACATCATCTCTGGTTTTCTCGGTGCAGGGAAAACCACCTTATTGCAGCAGATCTTGAAACAGAAGCCTCAGCACCAAACTTGGGCAGTGCTGATGAATGAATTTGGTCAGATCGGCATTGATCAACAATTTTTACGACAAGATCCAGGCTACGCAATCAAAGAAGTGCTAGGCGGTTGTCTGTGCTGTAGTAGTCAGTTACCGATGCAATTGGCCTTGTCGAGATTGATTCATGAGCAGAAACCGGATCGCTTATTTATTGAAACCACAGGTCTCGGTCATCCTGCACAATTGATTGATCAGCTTAATGAACCGCATTGGCACAGTAGTTTAGCCTTGCAAGCGCCGATTACGGTGATCAATGGGGCAGAGCTACACACCACGCCGTGGTTGAGTCATGACTTATATGCGGATCAGCTCAAGGCAGCACAAATCGTGGTGATCTCGCATCAACAGTTGATGCAGTCTGAAGATCAACAGGCTTTGGCTGAGTTAAAACAACATTTTCTGACTGAGGTCGATACTTGGTTGTTCAGCGATCAAGGTCAGATTGAACTGGCACAGATTGATCAGCCATTACATCCACGTACACGTGTGTTGCAACCCTTGCTGCAACGTCAGCAACAGCAACAACGACAGTTACAGCAGCAAGGCTTGGCCGATGAATCCCCCGCGACTGAGGTGATCCAAACTTTGCCGTATCACTATACCGAACAGGCCCAAGGCTATCAGGTTGCAGGATGGCGTTTTTCCAAACGTTGGGTGTTTGAGTTTTATGCGCTTTTAGACTGTTTAACCGAACTACAGCAGTGGCGACGCATCAAGGCGATTTTTAGAACCGATCAAGGCTGGATCAGTTTTAACTTCAATCCAGATCAGTTTAACTATCAGTCTTGTGCTGAAAATCTCGACAACCGCATTGAGGTGATTACGCAGCAGCCACGCGATTGGGCTGCTTTTGAGGCAGCCGTGTTAAATTGTCGAATAGAATCAGAGATCGGCGAACTATAAACCGATAAAATCTTATATGCTTAGCGCCAAATAGGAGATTAGCCCGATGGCGTTAAAAGCGACAATCTATAAAGTAAGTTTAAACATTGCCGATATGGATCAGCACCAATATAACGACTATCAATTGACCGTGGCCTTGCATCCCTCGGAAACGATTGAGCGTATGATGGTGCGCATCTTGGCCTTTGCTCGATTTGCCAGTGAGCAATTGCTGTTTACCCAAGATTTGTTTGAAACCACAGAGCCCGCCTTGTGGGAAAAAGATCTGACCGGTCAATTGCTGAATTGGATTGAAGTCGGTAGTCCAGATGAAGACAAAGTTAAAAAAGCCAGTTCACGTTGCGATAAAGTCGCAGTGGTAACCTATGGCAATAGTGTGGATGAATGGTATAAAAAAGCATCTAAAATCAAAACACTGTCCAATGTTCAAGTCTGGCAATTGAGTCAGGCCAGTACTCAGGCTGTGGAGCAGCTATGTCAACGCAGCATGCAATTGCAGTTGAATATTTTAGATGGTGAGTGGAGTTTAATTGGCGATCAAGGTCAGGCTGCGATCGAATGGACCCAATTGCAATAGTCGTGAGCTGTTGCCATGTTGGCGCTGGTGAGCGTGTGTATTGAAAGTTAGGCGTTTCAGTGAATGTTCACATTGGAATGCATGAGATTAAATTGTTATTGCAGTAGGAGTATGGCGATGTCAGCAGAACTCGAAATTATTGATTTGAAAGTAGGTACAGGCAAAGAGGCCGTCAAAGGTGCCTTGATTACGACGCATTATACCGGTTGGCTTGAAGATGGAACTAAATTTGATGCTTCGCTCGATCGTGGCCAATATTTTGAATGTGTGATCGGGACTGGTCGCGTGATCAAAGGCTGGGATCAAGGCATTATGGGAATGAAAGTGGGCGGTAAGCGTAAACTGATCGTGCCTGCACATTTGGCCTATGGTGAGCGTAAAATGGGTAAGGTGATTCCAGCCAACTCAAATTTGATTTTCGAAATCGAATTATTTGATGTGAAAACTCGCGATTAATACATGACGTTGGTGCTTGCGCGCTATGGGCGCATGGATGGCAATATTTGCTGTCTCGATCATTGTGCGCGACGGCGAGATCTGTTCCAGTATGCAGCAGTGTGTTGCATGCTGGGGAGATTGTCTGGATGACCGTGATACGAATTTTTAGGTAGATCACAAACATTAAAAAAAACGTATGCTAACTAACAATAACGCGCTGCTTAGGGCTCAAAAACACAGCTAAAATTCACAATTTTGCACAGAATAATTTTTCAAAAATGTTTAAATCTTTCTCTGAATTCGGGATTGAATTTTAAGAAATTTTTCAGTTTCATCTTTTAAATTGATCCGCTTCAAAAACGTGGTTATTGGAAGCCGTTACAGCACCAGTTCGTCGAGATGTGGTCTGTGAGTATGCCTCGGTAATTACATGTAAAACAATGATATATGAGATAAATAACCTATGTTGAGCCGTCACTTCTCATCCACAGTCTTGCTCTGTGTCGGTCTATGCTTTGGCGCGATGGCTCAGGCTACCCCCGCCGAAGTCGCAAGCGAGGCTGAACCCGCAAAAATTGACTTAAATACGCTCACGATCATTGGCTACCATGAGATCATGGACAAGCAACACTCGGCGATCATTCCTGATTATGCAGTCACAACTCAGCAGTTTGAGTTGCACTTAGATTGGTTACAGAAAAACGGTTATCACTTTATCAATATCGATCAGTTGATGAAGGCCAGTGCAGGTCAATATCGTTTGCCGACCAAGCCTGTTCTCTTGACCGTGGATGATGGCTATCAGTCTTTTTATCAGTATGCCTATCCCATCATCCAAGCGCGTAAGATTCCAGTGGTTTTGTCGGTGGTGGGATCATGGTTAGAACCCAAAGCCAACACGCAAGTCCAGTTTGGTGATGAGAAAATTGCCCGTGAAAAACTACTCAGTTGGAACGAGCTAAAAAGCATGCAGGACAGTGGTCTGGTCGAAATCGGCAGCCATAGTTATAACTTGCATCGCGGTGTGATGGGCAATCCGCAAGCTAACTCCGAACCTGCGGCGATCACCCGAATGTATGATCCCAAACATAAAAGCTATGAATCAGATCGAGCCTATGCCGATCGGATCTATCAAGATTTAAAGAAAAACAATGCGCTGCTTAATGCACATGGCCTGCGCTCACCACGGGTGATGGTCTGGCCTTATGGGCGCTATAATTTGCAAACCGTGGAGATCGCCAAAAAATTGGGCATGCCGGTGACGATTAGTTTGGACGATGGCCCAGATCATATTAAAAAGTCTTTGGGACAGATGAACCGGATCTTGATCGAAGGCAATATGACCACGGATGATTTGGCGCAAGAAATCCAAAATCGGCAAATGAATCTGGGTGACAACAATCGCCCGCAAAAAATTATGCATGTTGATTTGGACTATATCTATGATCCAGATCCACAACAGCAGGAGCGGAATCTCGGCATCTTACTCGATCGTATTCGGGCGATGAAAGTCAACACGGTCTATTTACAAGCCTTTTCAGATCCAGATGCCAACGGTTCGGCGGATATGGTGTACTTCCCCAATCGTTATATGCCGATGCGAGCTGATTTATTTAATCGCGTGGCTTGGCAAATCCAAACCCGCACCCAAGTCAGTCGTGTTTATGCTTGGATGCCCTTGTTGGCGTGGGAGTTGCCTAAAAATAATCCCGTCGCCAAGGAGTTGGTCGTCACTGAGCAAAGCGATCCCTCGAAGCACTTGAATATGGGCTATTTACGCTTAAGTCCATTTTCGACACCTGCGCGTCAAGTGATCAAAGGTCTTTATCAGGACTTGGCCAAGTCGGCATCTTTTAATGGCATCTTATTCCATGATGATGCGACTCTGTCCGACTATGAAGATGCCAGTCCAGCTGCAATGAAAGCCTATGCCAAGCAGGGCTTACCGAGCAATTTGGCGGAGATTCGTGCTAACGATCAGTTATTGCAACGTTGGACCGGATTGAAAACCCGAACCATTGATCAGTTTGCTTTGGAGTTGGCTGCAGAAGTACGTCAATATCAACCCTTTTTAATGACGGCACGTAATTTGTATGCACAGGTGGCCTTGTCTGCATATGCGGAAAACTGGTACGCGCAATCTCTGGAGGAGTCGCTCAAGCACTACGACTTTACCGCGATTATGGCGATGCCTTATATGGAGCAGGCTCAAGACTCTGGTCAGTTTTATCAAGACTTGGTTAAACGTGTACAAAAATATCCACAGGGCATGAAAAAAACCGTATTTGAATTACAAGCCATCAATTGGCGTACCCAAGAAAAAATTCCGAGTACCGAAATGAGTGACACCATCCGTTCACTGTATCAGCACGGTGTATTACACGTGGGCTACTATCCGGATGATCCGATTCAAGGCCATCCAGATCCAGAGCTGCTGCGCAAAGCCTTTGATCTCAAATCTTATCGCTTGATTCCCTAAGGGGGCGGTATATGACGTGTTTACAAAACCTTTGGCAGTCGGTACTGAATTTTATTTTCTATTATCCATTGTTTATGTCTTATCTGTGGATGATCGGCGCTTTGATCTTTTACTGGCATGAACGTAAAGAACCGCCTTATCAGCAACCAGCTGAGTTGCTGGATTATCCATTGCTCGCAGTGTTGGTGCCTTGTTTCAATGAAGGAATCAATGCCAAAGAAACCATCAGCCATGCCCTGAAGTTGGACTATCCGCACTTTGAGGTGATCGCGATCAATGATGGAAGCAGTGACAATACCGCTGACGTGTTAAATGCCATGGCCGCGTTTTATCCGCAGTTGCGTGTGGTGCACTTGGCTGAAAACCAAGGCAAAGCCATGGCTTTGCAGGCCGGTAGTCTGGTGACCGAAGCCGAATTTCTGATCGGGATTGATGGTGATGCTTTGCTCGACCCGCATGCAGCGCGTTGGATGATTCGGCATTTTCAGCAAAATCCTGCCGTGGCCGCAGTCACGGGTAACCCGCGGATTCGCAATCGCTCCACTTTACTGGGGCGTATTCAGGTCGGTGAGTTTTCCTCGATTGTGGGCATGATCAAACGGGCGCAGCGTACTTTTGGTCGTCTATTTACCGTCTCTGGGGTGATCACGGCATTTCGTAAAAGTGCTGTACATGAGGTCGGTTATTGGTCGCCAGATATGTTGACTGAAGATATCGACATCACTTGGAAGTTACAACGTGCTGGTTGGGATGTGCGTTTTGAACCGAATGCGTTGGTTTGGATCCTGATGCCCGAGACGTTGAGTGGTCTGTGGAAGCAGCGGTTGCGCTGGGCTATGGGTGGGGCACAAGTGCTGTTGAAAAACATCGATGTTATAATTAAGCCCAAACTCAACTTCCTGTGGCCCTTGATTATCGAACTCTGCTTGACCCTGCTGTGGTCCTACCTCATGCTGATTATTGCAGTGATGTGGTTGTTATCGGTGATCTTTCCAATTCTCGGTTTAGGCAATATGAACTCGCCATTCCTCCCAACAGGGATGGGGGTGTTACTCGGTGCAACCTGTTTGATTCAATTTGCGGTGAGTAAATGGATGGATAGCCGCTATGAAACGCGATTGGGTCGTAATTATTATTGGATGATTTGGTATCCATTTGTATTTTGGTTAATCACCATCACCGCCAGCATTATCGCTTTTCCCAAAGTTTTATGCCGCCGTGGTGGTAAACGTGCGCGCTGGGTCAGCCCAGATCGAGGAATACGTCAAGATGATGAAGTTTAAGACAAGCTTTCAGTCAAAGCTTAAGTTTTTGGGTTTAGAGGCGCGTAGGAGTACCTATGATGAAGAGTAATTCTTTGATCATTGATTTACGTAGTCAAATGCCTTGGCACAAACGCTATATGTCCACCACCACCACCGCGATGTTATGGGCGGTGTGGCTGTTGCTATGGCGTCCTGTGATTCTTATTGTGGGGATCTTGGGTGTTCAAAAACCGCATATCGTACATCAGTTCTTACAAGTCTTTGCGCATGTGATCGAAAATGGCTTTACTGCTTTGATTGCTTGTGCGATTTCGCTGTGGCTATGGAGCAATTTTGTCAGCTCTAAATCGGTCAAACCCACGCAAAATAAAAGCCTTGAAGACTATGCACAGTATTTTGAATTGAGCCCAAATCAGTTGCAACAGTCACGTCACGACCAAGTGCTGACCGTATATCATAATGCTGAAGGTAAAATCGTTCGGATCAAGTAAACTGAGCCACTGAACCTCATCAGCTGAAACATCAAAGTCCCATCTGTATGGGACTTTGATGTTTAGGGCAGAGGAGATTTAACGCAGTGATCACCAGGTCGAGGCCGAGCGTGAGATCCCTAAATAAATGAAGTCTACATGCAAAAATTAAATTCAGCAGAAAGTATCCGTGCTTTGGCGTGTTTGGCGGTGGTTTTCTCGCATCTCAGTTTAAGTTTTTTTCCAAATCTACATCACTTTGATGAACATGTTCAGGTCGCCACGCCAATAAGCGATTGGATTCATCATTCGCCATTTTCGTTCTGGTTTTCAGGCACGGCTGCGGTGTATATCTTCTTTGTGCTCAGTGGCTATATCTTGAGCTTTGCGATTTATCGGCATGCTGATCCAGCGCAGCGCCAAAACAAAATCATCCATATGTTTTACAAACGCTATCCACGTCTCGCGATCCCGGTACTCGGTTCTTGTCTGCTGACGTGGTTGATCTTTGGTTTTATTCAGGTTGACCCGCAGCATGTGCATCCATGGTTAGCGGAATATCTTGGTCAGTCGGTGGGATTCAGGCAAGCGCTGTACGAAGGCACGATCGGGGCATTTTTATTTGGAGAGAGCTCAGTGAACTGGGTGCTGTGGACGATGCAGATCGAGTTGTTGGGATCGTTGCTGTTGTTTGCGCTGTTATGGATCAAACAAAAGCAGTCCAGCCTCTTTGTCTTGGCGCTGATGCTGTTACTGCCCATCGTGTGGCTGCTCTGGAATGAAACGGTATTTTGGGGGATCAGCTGCTTTTTGGTGGGGATGTGTATTTATCTCTATGCCAAACCCTTGTCGCTGCGTTGGGCCATACCGATGGTGTTGCTGGGTTTGTATTTGGCGGGTATTCATGACAACAGTGCGGCCTATCAATGGTTATTGCCTTTGGGCGGCGAACGTCGTTATGAACTCGGCAATATCATGGCCGGGATCTTGTTGGTGTATAGCATCTTAATGAATGCTGAATTGTCGCGTGCGTTGGATTGTGCGGCTTTGATCAAGGTTGGGAAGTGGTCATTTTCCATCTATGTGCTGCATCTGCCCTTGATGTATGTGATCGCTGTACCGATTTTAAATCGCTTAATGGCCTGGGGATGGAGCATTGATCTTGCTCTGATCAGTACGGTGTTGATCTTTCTATTGCTGCTGTTATTGATCGCGGCGATCTATAGTCGTTATGTCGATGCCTGGGCGATGCGTTTGAGTCAAGTGCTGGCCCAACGTCTACACAGCAAAACCACGCTCAGGTCCGATCTCGAACGAGGATAAGCCTCCATAACCCTTAAACTAATCACTGCTGCAATCATCAATAGAAGATCAACAGCTCCTAGGCAGTTCGATCTTTTAGACATGTATTGTTACTTTTAATTTTACTGCCCAGTGTTGACCCTTATACAATGAAGCAAAAGCAACCACGTGTCTAAGCACAACAATAAAATCCTGTGGATTGCGAAGCATTCGATGAAACGAACTCA
>JASLIY010000084.1 GCA_030152675.1 Acinetobacter sp. | reverse complement strand
GCAACTTCACGGATAATATGGATACTCTCAGCTTCAAGCTGTTTAAGATGAGTAAGTCTTTCCTCATTGATTGACATCGATAACACCAAAGCAAATGATCGGGGACAAACTAGCCGCAATGTCATACTGCTTAACGCAGATCAGCGGGCTAGTCTTTGAAAAAGATCATTCATTATAGTGATTTAGCGCTGTTTACTATTGCTTGTTTTTTTATATTGTTATTCTTAATCAGTATATAATTGCGCATGCATGCTGCGCTAAAAGCAGGCGCTTTCCAATGAATATGCTGAAAATATCAATCTCTAGAAAGTTCGAGATCTGTCCATATGTCATAAAAAAATCGCCTGCGAGACGCAGACGATTTTTTAAAATTTAAGCTTTTATCGGGATCAGTTCACACTTGAGCATTTAACGAAATAAGCCTTTTTCCAACGGCAGCTCGACTCCAACACTGATGCCGTGATCACTGCCTTGGTGATCTGAGTTACCGACCCAACCGTTGAATTTTAAGGGCACATTCGGCTTCATATAATGCGTCCAAGTCACATCCAAAGCCTTAATGGTATCTTGCTCAGGGAAAGCCTGATTCACGATTTTATCACCCAGCATTGCAGCAGATTGATTGACTTTGCTATACAGCACCCGACCCGCGACACGGTTCATTGGATCGACACGCATAGAACCACCGACAGAATACATCTGACCATCACCGCCCATCGCATGTCCTAAAGGGAAGCCATGCTGATAATAACCATCTTGATAAATATGATGTGTATACGAGATAGCTTTTACATCACCATTGGTGCGGGTATCTGACCACTCTGCATAAACTTGATAGGGCATATTCTTAAAGCTTGAAGAATAATCCAGTCCTGCCTGATACATATATTTTGCTGGTAAATAACCCGCTTCATCTTCACCAATCATTTGCCCATAAATACTCACAGGTACATTCAAAAGCGGCTGAAGATTTAAGCGTGCGTCGAAACCACCCAGTTGGTTGCCTGGATTATTGACACCAGTACATTCCGCCGTTTCGCAACCATTGTCCTTGCCAATAACCGCATTCCAATATGCTTTTGCACTACGCGGTTGCCCCTTGCCCCCCATTTGGATCACACGTGAAGCACCCAACTCCAAATAAGGGACAGGTTGCGCAGTAAAGCGCATGCCAATGATTTGTGCATTCGGAATCGCTTGATAATCATCTAGCTGGCCGGCAAAGGCTTGGTATTGCCAAGGTCCAATCCATGACAACCATTTGCTTTCAAAGGCCTTCTGTTGTGCACGTTGTGCGGTAAAACCGTATACAGGACGACTGGCATCACCACGAATCAAACTTCCATCATGTGCAGGCCCCCAATAAGTTGGAATTTGACCCGCGACCAACCACTGGTTCCATAGCTTGCCTGCGATATAACTGCCTTCCACATTGACTTTATTGCCATTATCAATGCGCTGATTCTTTTCTGCATTGACGCGAATCTTGGCATCCCACTGCTCCCCCCCCGCATTGAACTCAGCCGATGCCATCAATTTGGCTTTATGATCCTCTGCAAATTGCTGCGGTAGATGCTTTTGATCAGTGGCGCCAAATAAACCGAGTTTAAGCATTTCATTGTCATTGCGAAGCGCTTGTTGCACCTGATCGATGACTTTTTGCTGTGTTGTATTGGAAACTTGCGCAGCCGCAAGCGCTCTTTGAATTTCATCACCACTCATCGGCCAAGTTGAGGTGCTGATTTGAATCACCCCTTGCTGATTTAACCAATTTAAATCAGTACGTAAGTTCTCATCATTGAGTACTAGGCCTTGAGCAAAAATAGAAGACGTTATTGTTGTGAAGGCCACAGCACAAAGAGATTTTTTAAGAGATAAGCGCACAAAAGTTCTCAATTATAATTTGTCCGCCTTACCATAGTTTTTTTAGGACTTAATTTCAATCCTACAACACTGTTATTTAATCTTTACAATCAATAAGTCCAAATACATCAATACATAAGCCTTTAGTATTTTTATGTAGTTATTGTAATTTTAGTTAAAAAAATGGCCTCGCAGTGGAGGCCATTTCAGTCGTTAAAAATTAGACTTCTTTACGACGCATATGTGGGAACAAGATCACATCACGGATACTTGCAGCATCTGCAAATAACATTACCAGACGATCGATCCCGATACCTTCACCAGCTGTTGGTGGTAAACCGTATTCTAGTGCTTCGATAAAGTCAGCATCGTAGTGCATCGCTTCATCATCACCCGCATCTTTCTCAGCAACTTGGGCTTGGAAACGTTCCGCCTGATCAATTGGATCATTCAACTCGGAGAAACCATTGGCCAACTCACGACCACCAATAAAGAACTCAAAACGATCCGTGATATGTGGGTTGTGGTCATTACGACGCGCCAATGGCGAGGTCTCTGCTGGATATTCAGTAATAAAGGTCGGTTGACGTAACTGAGTTTCAACCGTTTCTTCAAACACGATGGTTTGTAGCTTGCCTAGACCAAAGCCAGGTTTGATATCTTGTTTGAGTTGCTCTTTGGCAAAGGTCGCCAAGAAGTCACGATCTGCCACATTTTCAGGCGTGAAATCTGGATTGTTTTCCAAGATCGCATCAAACATCGAAATCTTTTTAAACGGCCCTTTAAAGCTAAACACTTCACCTTGATACGGCACGTCTGTTGTACCCAAGATATCCAGTGCCAATTTTTCCAACATGTTTTCAGTCAAAGCCATCAAATCTTTATAATCTGCATAGGCTTGGTAGAATTCGATCATGGTGAATTCTGGGTTATGACGTGTAGATACGCCTTCGTTACGGAAGTTACGGTTGATCTCGAACACACGCTCAAAACCGCCGACCACCAAACGTTTTAAATACAGCTCTGGTGCAATACGAAGATATAACTCCATATCCAAAGCATTGTGATGGGTTTCAAATGGACGCGCAGATGCCCCCCCCGGAATGACATGCATCATCGGGGTTTCAACTTCCATATAACGTTCATTGGTCAAGTAAGCACGGATACCTGCCACCACTTGAGCACGGATTTCAAAGGTTTTACGGGTTTCTTCGTTCACGATCAGATCAAGATAACGTTTACGATATTTCACTTCAGTGTCATTTAGACCGTGGAATTTGTCTGGCAGTGGACGCAGTGATTTGGTCAACAGTTCATATTCTTCGATATGCACATACAAATCACCTTTGCCTGAACGGCTGATATAACCTTTAACAGCGATAATATCGCCTAAGTCCAAAGACTTAATGCTGGTCAGATCATCAGCAGGCAATGCTTTGCGATCAACATAGAGTTGAATCCGACCCGTCATATCCTGAATCACGATAAATGATCCACGGTTGAGCATTACACGACCTGCAACTGACACATAAACATGTTCAGCTTCATCGATCTGTGCTTTAGACAAACCGTCAAATTGAGTTTGCAAATCTTGCGCATAATGCTCGCGCTTAAAATCGTTTGGCCAAGGGCTGACGCCCTTTTCAGTGGCTTGTTCTTGTATTTGTTTAAGCTTGGCATGACGCTGTGCAATTAAATCGTTTTCGGAAATAGCCTGTTCAGAAGTCGATTGAGCGTTAGGTTGCGTCATTTCAGCCTCGATAATTCGTTAA
>JASLIY010000081.1 GCA_030152675.1 Acinetobacter sp. | reverse complement strand
TTCAGTATGTATAAAAGGCATTTTATTGAAAGATCAATCCTCGTTATGCTATTGGCCTTTATAATGATATTACTAGCTATACGCCATGTATTTATATACTGACTTCGATCAGCAACTGATCAATGAACGTGTTGCCCAATTCCGCGACCAAACTGAACGCTATTTAGCAGGGAAACTGAGCGAGGATGAATATCGTCCACTTCGCTTACAAAATGGGTTATATATCCAACGTTATGCACCGATGTTACGTGTCGCAGTTCCGTATGGACTGATGAACTCGACGCAACTGCGTAAAGTGGCTGAACTGGCCAAAGCCTATGACCGTGGTTATGTGCATGTCTCAACCCGGCAAAATATTCAATTTAACTGGCCTGCTCTAGAAAACGTACCGGATATGTTGGCGGAGTTGGCTACAGTTCAGATGCATGCTATTCAGACCTCTGGAAACTGTATCCGAAATACCACCACTGACCAATATGCAGGTGTGGTTGCAGGTGAAGTGGCTGATCCACGTCCAACCTGTGAGTTGATCCGTCAGTGGAGTACTTTCCACCCTGAGTTTGCTTTCCTACCACGTAAATTTAAAATCGCTGTGTCTGCATTGGCTGAAACCGATCGCGCAGCGGTTTCTTTTCATGATATCGGCGTGTACATCGTCCGCAATGATGCGGGTGAAGTCGGTTATCGTATTAAAGTCGGCGGTGGTTTGGGGCGTACCCCGATCATCGGCTCGATCATACGTGAATGGCTGCCACGTGAAGATTTGATTGCGTATTTAGAAGCGGTATTGCGTGTTTATAACTTGCATGGCCGCCGTGATAATAAATACAAAGCGCGGATTAAAATCTTAGTCAAAGCACTGACACCAGAAGTGTTTGCAGAAAAAGTAGAAGCTGAGTTTCAACACACCATTCAGACCTTGAAGATTCAACCTGAAATCTTGCAAAGACTTGATCAAGAGTTTAGCCCTTTTACTTACCAAGATTATGCTGACGAAGATTTCACTGATCTGTTTGCACAATATCCGAAGTTTAAGCATTGGTTTAATATCAATACCAATTCACATAAAGTTTCAGGTTATCGCATTGTCACGATTTCATTGAAGCGTGCCGGGATTGCACCGGGCGATATCAGCACTGAGGAACTCAACCTTGTCGCTGATTTGGCTGATCAATATACCTTTGGCGAGTTGCGTACCACGCATGAGCAAAATATTGCGCTGGTGGATGTACCACAAAAAGACTTATTTAGCGTATGGCAGACTTTGGAACAGCATAATCTCGCACGGGCGCATATTGGTTTTATGACCGATATTATCTGCTGTCCAGGTGGGGACTTCTGTTCATTGGCCAATGCCAAGTCGATTCCTATTTCAGAGGCGATCAGCCGCCGTTTTGATGACTTAGATACGATTTATAATTTGGGGCCGATTGATCTAAATATCTCGGGTTGTATGAATGCATGTGGTCATCACCATGTTGGCAATATTGGGATTTTAGGCGTCGATAAAAAAGGCGCGGAGTTCTATCAAATTACTTTGGGTGGACATGCGGATCATGATGCCTCGATTGGTAATATTCTCGGACCATCATTTGCTGCGGAAGTGATTCCAGATGTGATCGATGAAATTTTGAATACTTATCTAGACTTGCGTGTAGAAGGTGAGAAGTTTATTGAGACCTATCGCCGTGTCGGTATTCAGCCGTTTAAGGAGCGTGCTTATGCTTAATCCTCAACTACAAGTGTTGCTCAAAGACGGCACCATCATCGACAATCATTATCAAGTGATTGCAGAAGATGGCGTGATTCCGGCAGGTGATGTGCTGATGAGCAAAGCTCAACTTGAATTATTGCCACAAATTCAGGGTAAAAAAGCCTTGTATATCACGGTAGATGATTCACCTGAGCTCAATGAATTTCCATTGACTGACTTAGATGCTATTTTTATTGAGTTTGCAGGCTTCAATGATGGGCGTGGTTACTCTTTTGCGGCACTGCTGCGACGTCAGGGCTACCAAGGTGAGTTACGCGCGGTCGGTGACATCTTTAAAGATGTGCTGAATTATTTAAAGCGTGCCGGCTTTGATAGCTTTGTGATCAAAGAAGGTACGGATATCCAAGAAGCTGCGGCAGGGTTGAATGATTTTAAACAGCCTTACCAAGCATCGACTGGCGTTGCTCAAGCCAGTTATCAAACTGGGGCTTTAAGCCTGAGTTGATCTGATCAAATTCGCAAAGTTAAAAAATCCCGCTTAGTGCGGGATTTTTGCTGTTTCTAGACCGACGATATGGTTTCGATTTGGCAGTTGATCATCCATTTCACACCAAACTGATCGGTGAATGCACCATAGAGGGCACCCCAAAAAGTTTGATCTAAGGGCATTTCGATCTGACCATTTTGAGAAAGTGCTTCGAATAGACGTTTGGCTTCGGCATCTTCACCGAGCCCAAGGTTGATCGAGATATAGTGGTTATTGCCTTGGGTGAAGACAGTGTTGCTTTGAGCGCAGAAGGATTCGCTATAGTCCGATCCCATCAGTTCGGTAAACTCATTAATTGGTAGTGAGACATGTAAAATATAGTCTTTTTCATGCGCTAAAATGCTGATGCCATCCTGAGGTGGCAGTTCAGCGTAACGTTTCATATAAGAAAATTCACCGCCAAATACCGATTTGTAAAAGTTAAATGCGGCTTCAGTCTGTCCTTTGAAGTTAAGATAATGATTAAGTTGCATGGAAGTGGCCTTATTGTTGTTGTAGAGCTGACAATTTAGCAGCCCAGCCTTGGCTTTCACACACAATTAAACCTAAGCCCGTATAAAAAATCCTGCATCAAGCAGGATTTTTTTGAGGGGTGATTATTTCTGTGATGTGCGAGACAACTTATAAAACTTCAATCGCAACAGCGGTTGCTTCACCGCCACCGATACACAGGGCTGCGATGCCTTTTTTGCCGCTAGTTCGTTTTAGTGCATGAATCAAAGTCACGATGATACGTGAGCCAGTTGAGCCAACGGGATGACCTAGCGCACAAGCACCACCGTGAATATTGACTTTCTCAGCATCGAGTTTGAAGTCATCGATCGGGCACATGGTGACCATGGCAAAGGCTTCATTGATTTCCCAAAGATCAACCTCTTGAGCATCCCACCCAGTTTGCTTGAGGACTTTCTCAATTGCACCGACAGGTGCAATGGTGAACTCAGAAGGATGTTGAGAATTAGAGGCATAGGCCAAAATTTTGGCTAAAGGTTTGAGACCTTTGGCTTGTGCATGTTCAGCAGAAGTCAGCACGAGGGCAGAAGCACCATCCGAAATCGAGCTGGCATTGGCTGCAGTAATCGTACCGTCTTTGGCAAATGCCGGTCTTAAGCCTGGGATCTTGTCGATATTGGCGTTGAAGGGTTGTTCATCTTTGTCGACAACCACATCGCCTTTGCGACTAGATAGGGTAACAGGTACGATTTCTGCTTCAAAATAGCCTTCATTAATTGCAGTTTGCGCACGTTTGAGCGAGCGAATTGCAAACTCATCCATTTGTTCACGGCTATAACCACGGCTATTGGCCATGTCTTGGGCAAAAGAACCCATTAAACGACCGGTTTCTGCATCTTCTAGGCCATCTAAGAACATATGGTCTTTGACTTCGCCGTGTCCCATGCGTAAACCAGCACGAGCTTTCGGCAGAATATAAGGTGCATTGCTCATAGACTCCATACCGCCAGCCACGACAACTTGAGCAGAACCAGCTTTGATCATATCCGAAGCTTGCATAACGGCTTTCATACCCGAGCCGCATAATTTGTTGATGGTGACGGCACCCGTGGAATCGGGTAAGCCGGCCAAACGCATCGCTTGACGTGCTGGGCCTTGTTTGAGGCCTGCGGGAAGAACACAGCCCATGATGACTTCTTCTACATCATTGGCTGCTAAACCTGAACGTTCGATTGCAGCGCGAATCGTTGCAGCACCGAGCGTGGGTGCTGTTGCTGCCGCTAAACTGCCTTGAAAACCACCCATCGCTGTCCGTGCGCCATTTACAATTACGATGTCAGTCATTGTTGTATTCTCCGATGTTGTACTTAATCACTTTTTTTGAAACTTTAGCAGTATATAAAAAACAGCATAACAATGAAGCGCTATTCTGCGATCACTCGAGTCACGAAAGTAACAAATTAAATATATAAGGGCGAACTTAGGGCTGAACTTACTGTCGTCGTCAGTCATGCCGATACGGAGTGGACTGGATGCGAGAGTGATTTATCGCTCGCATTTAATCACATTG
>JASLIY010000065.1 GCA_030152675.1 Acinetobacter sp. | reverse complement strand
ATGCATTGTTGTGGGCGTAGGTGAGCTTGAATACGTTGGAAGACATCATGGACGGCCGCATCATCTGAGAGACACAGCAGGATGATCGGATAGTCTCCGATCTGCTGCAGTGTCAAGGCTTGAGCGCCGAGAGCGAGTAGGGGATCGCAGGCAGCAGGGCTACGGTTCCAAACGCCGACCGTAAAGCCAGCCTGTATTAAGCGGGTTGCCATACGACTTCCCATCAGACCCATACCTAAAAATGCGATTTTTTGCTGCTGCATGCGATTGATCTCACTTTATTTATCATGTTTGTCTTTGTATGCCGCTATTTATATTGGCGAGGTACAAAGTTGACTTCCGGGTGTTTGTCTTTCTTACGCGCCAATTGACTGTTTTTACCTAACAGTAATTTGAGTTGCCAAATTTTTTCTAAACGGAGCGCTTTCTTCGGTGCATGCTGCATCGCATCAAGCACGCGTTTAACTGCGACCAAGGCATCAGGTGAACGTTGTAGGATTTCTTCGGCGATGTGTTGCGCTTTGGCGAGCGGATCGGTGTCGACATGTGTCACCAGGCCGATCTGCTGAGCATAATTGGCATCAAAGATTCGTGCCGTCAATGACAGCTCTTTGGCCAAGTCAATACCGACCAAGCCTTTGATGGAGCGGGTCAAGCCCATGTCCGGCACCAAGCCCCAACGACTTTCCATGATCGACATTTGGGTTTGTGGATGAGCCACGCGAATATCCGCAGCCAAGGCCAGTTGCATACCAGCGCCAAAGCAAAAGCCTTCAATCGCGGCAATCACTGGCACAGGTAGATCCTGCCAGATTAAGAAGGCTTTTTGAAATAGACTTTGGCCGGGTTTAATCAGTTCCCATGCAGCATAGAGTCGATTTTTTGGATTGTTGAGATCACTGAGATCGATGCCGGCGCTAAACACCTGTGCCTCACCGGTCAGGATCACACAACGCACCGCTCGATCTTTTTTAATTTTTTCAGCAGCAGCAATCAATTCCTGAAGCAGGGCAAAGCTCATGGCATTGCGTTTTTCAGGTCGATTGAGTTTGACCGTTGCAATGCCATTTAAGATTTCAATACTTACTAAAGCCATGATATTTACTCTTATTTATTTTCAGTCGCAGCATAGCATGCAGTCTAAGCCGAAGCATGACAGCCCAGTCACACAAAGTCTGCGGGCACATCAGCTGCCTCGTATCTCAGCGCATTAATGATTGAGCATCTTGCGAGCGGCTTGGGTGACTTCATCCAGCACCAACTTTAAATCGTGCAAACGTTGTATGACTTCTTGCACAAATACAGGGTCGGCTTTACGTCGTTCCTTGCGCAAGGTTGAGACGAATTGTTCAAACTCACCTGTGGCCTGTTGCAGTTTGGCGGTGCCCACATAACGCGTTGCACCATAGAGGCGGTGCAGGACATGTTCGAGTTGTGGGAAGTCTTCATCTTCGATCAGTTGTTGCATTTCTGCATATTCATTCGGGAAGCTATCCACCAACATTTTTAACAAGTCTTGTGCCAAGTCCTCTTTGTTGGCGGCCAGTTGCAGGCTTTGATTCCAATCCAAGATTTGTGGATCGACACGATCAATATAGAGGTTTTTTTCACTGGCTTGTAGCGGTTGAATGAATTTATCACTGGTCCAGTTGGTTAGGATTTGGATGATCTGCTCAATCTGAATCGGTTTGGTGACATAGTCATCCATGCCGACCTTGAGTAGCTTTTGTTTTTCTTCAGCCAAGGCATGTGCGGTGAGGGCAATGATCGGCATGCGCATACCATCGAGGGTGGATTCAAGCGAGCGAATGGCACGTGTGGTATCGATGCCGGACATGACCGGCATTTGAATATCCATAAATACCAAATCAAATGGCTTAAGCCCTTGTTCAACCCGCTGCTGAATAATTTGCAGTCCTTCTTGACCACTCATGGCCTTGGTGGTTTTGACATTCAACTCACCAAGTAGGGCTTCAAGCACGATCAAGTTCGGTAGATGATCATCTACCGCCAAGATATGCAGGTCGCGGTCTTTGAAGTTATCGTGTAGTTCTGGTTCAAAGAGCGGCTTATTTTCCAGTAAATGAATCAGCGCGGTTCGGCTCAGCGGTTGATACAGTGCCCGAGCTTTAAACTGATGCAACATGTTGGGATCTAAGGTCATTTGATAGCCATAAACGGCAAGGTTACCTTGGTAGCGACTCCGAATTTCTTTGAGCAAGGCTTCGGTGTCACCACTATGATCTACGATGAGCCAAGTGTGGTCGGACGCATGTGCCAAGGTGTTGAGACGACTAAACAGATCCAAGATTGACTGGGTTTCAGTATGTTGAACTTGATAATTTTCCAGATAATGACGCAACACATTGGCCGTGGCAGGATGCGCCACAAAAGACACCACATGCATCTCAGAGAAATTCGGGTGTTCCATCACCGACGACTGATCGAGATCAAACATGGCAGTAAACCAGAAGGTTGAGCCTTTTTCTGTTGGCGCGCGCTCTTGGTTGTCTTCAAAGCCAATTTGACCATGCATCAGGCTGACCAATTGTTTTGAAATCGCCAAGCCCAAACCAGTTCCACCAAACTGACGTGTGACCGAAGCATCCCCTTGGGAGAAGGATTCAAATAGTCGTTTGCGATCGGTGCCGCTAAGGCCGATACCACTGTCTTGTACGCTAAAGTGCAGTAACCATTGATTGCCTTCATGTTGATCAAGGCGTACCCGCACGATGATTTCACCATCCGGGGTGAACTTAATTGCGTTGGAAATCAAGTTGGTCAGAATTTGTTTGACGCGTAGAGCATCACCGATCACATGTTTCGGGACATTGTCCGCATAGTAAAAGGCCATGTCGATCTGCTTTTGCGCCGCCAAGGGGGATAGCATATCCATGACATCAAAGATTGATTCCTCAAGGTCAAATGGTGCGGTTTCTAGTTCGAGTTTGCCGGCATCGATTTTGGAGAAATCCAGCACATCGTTGATCAAAGCCAGTAGGTGCGCAGAAGACTTACGAATGGTTTGTAAATATAAAGTTTGCTCGTGGTTTAAATTATCTTGCCTGAGCATCAGATGAATAAAACCATCAATACTGTTCAGCGGTGTGCGCAGTTCGTGGCTGATATTGGCCAAGAACACTGATTTGGCTTGATTGGATGAAATCGCTTGGTCACGTGCTTGTTTATAGGTGATGTTTTGCACTTCCAAGGTGTCGAGTGTGCGACGTAAGTCATCCTCCGTCTGTTCAGTATGCTCCTTGAGCTCAAGGAAACTAAAATGCAGTCGTTTCACAACATTGGCGATGTCTCTTTGTAGCAAACGTAACTCACCGGTGCTGTTGATCACCATGTGCTGATCGAGGGTATCGGCACTGAGGCGTTGCAATTGCATCCGAATCTCATACATCGGTGCGATCCAACGTCTTGAATAAAAGTTAAGACATAGCAGCAGCAATAACAGCGTCAGCAGGCCAGTGGTAATCAGTACGATCAAAACCCGATAACGCGACAATTCTAAGGGTTGATTATCCAGTTCAATCACCAGCCACGTGCTGTCTTGCGGTGCAGTCGTGTTGAGACGGATGCCGTATAGATAGTTGCGTTTGTTGGAGATTGGGCCAAACAAGGTGGCATCTCTAGGGATTTCTGGCCATTCACGTTTGCTTTTATAGCCAATGCTGAGCAGGTTTTGATTGTTGGCATCTAAGATCGCGGCACTGATCAGATGCTTTTCATTCAGCATGCTTTGCAGGATTTGTTCTGCTTGTTGTTGTTTTTGCGGGGCGAGC